>JBLYYU010000242.1:0-10852 GCA_048550275.1 Polyangiales bacterium | reverse complement strand
GCCGGAGCCGAGCGCCGAAACGACCCCACCCGCTGCCTCAATCGAGCGAAGCTCCTCCCAGGCCGCGCGCGCCAGGTCGTCGGTGAGACGCTCGACGAACCAGCTGCCGCCCGCGGGGTCCGCAACCTTGCCGAGGTGAGACTCCTCGCGGAGCACGATCTGGGTGTTCCGAGCGACTCGCCGCGCGAGCTCATCGGCCGAGCCGATCGCCGCGTCGAAAGGCACCGTCGCGACGCTCTGAGCGCCTCCGAACACCGCCGCCGTACATTCGGCCGTCGCGCGAAGCATGTTCACCCAGGGGTCTCGCTGCGTCTTTGTGAATCGCGACGTTCGGCAATGGAGCTGCATTGCGGCGGAAGCAGGCTGCCCGCCTGCTGTGTGGACCACCTTGGCCCAAAGCAAGCGCGCTGCGCGAAGCTTTGCGACCTGCGTGAAGAAGTCGCTCGAGACGGCGTAGCTGAACCGGATCTGACTAGCGGCCGCGTCGACCGAAAGGCCCGCATCGGTGAGCTTCCGGAGATACTCGAGCGCCGTTGCAGTCGTGTAGGCGAGCTCTTGCGCGACTCCAGCGCCGCCAGAGTCGTAGGGGGCGCTCGAGACGTCGACAGCGCGAAGATCCGGAGCGTTGCTCGAGCACCAGGCTGCGAGGTCCGCCATCTCCGCGAAACGCGCCTGAAGCCCCCCTTGGACGGCCCCTTCGCTTGCCAGCGAGCAGACGGGGTCGAAACCGAGGCCGCCGTCGAGCTGCTGAAATGGAACACCGCGCCGTTGGGCGACCGCCAGCAAGCCCGAGGCGATGGCGAGTGCGTCCGAGCCGCCGTCTACGCAAATCGATGTGGACCCGAGGTCGACGGCGCTCAACAGCTCGTCGAGCTCATCGATTGTCAGCACGCGGCAGCCGCGGCGCGGACCGAGCCGGAGCCAAATCGCTTCGACCCCGCGCTCGAGGTCTTGCCGAATCATCTCTTTGCAGACAGCTGGACGTGGATCGTCGTACTCCTGTCGGATCAGCCAGCCGCCAAGCGGCGCTGCTCCACGCAGGAAGGGAAAGAGGCCGGGCAGCCCCGGGGCCTTCAAGCCGTCTGCATCCTCTGCTGTGTACAGCGGCTCGAGAGCCGGCCCGCCAGGCGCAGCGGATCGCAGCCCATCGAACGAGGCGCCCTTCAGGTCTGCCTCCACTTTCGCAACCCACTCAGACTTCGTCACGGGCGGGAACGGATTCATTCGCTCGTCGGTGTCAGACACGGCGAAAACTAGATAGACTAGAGCGAAAGCAGCCGCAACGCGTACTTAGGGACGCCTCGATTCGGCAGGCTCGGCATCGCCGGCGCGCTCCCAGAACAGTTCCACCGCTCCGACGCGATCTTGCAGGTCGACGTACGCATCAGCGAGATTGACGAGCACGTAGCCAACCCCCTTCTCACGGCCGAGCCGAGTCTGCACGCGCGCGAGCTCGATCGCGCTCAGGCCGGACGAAACCACCACGATCACGCGATGCGCAAGACGGGCGGCGCGACGCAAGACCGGGCCGCTCAGCGGGCCATTCCAGGCCAGCGCGACCCCGGTGACGTCAGCCGAACCAGGTCCGGCCGCGCCAGGCCTCGGACCGGGCGGCGCTGATCTCCTCAGCGGTTCGGTCTGGTCTTCCTCGTTGCCGAGGAGCCTCACCGCGGCCCGCATGACAGCATTCGAGGCGCCGGACTGCGGGGACTCGCTCGGTATGTGCACCGCGCGTCCAACCCGAGAAGGAGTCTTTTCGCTCGACACGGGGACCGGTCGCGTGAGTAGAAAGGCGTCTTCTTGGCCGCCCTGGTCATTGGAGGCGATCGCGGACACGCCCGGACCGCTATTGGGAACCATCATGCGCACCGTCGCTCTGGCGCCACGTTTGCGGCGAAACGGCTCGGGGCCGGCCGACGGACGCTTCGGCGGCATCGACTTCGAAGGCGGGACGCTCGAGATCGCGGGAGGCGACACAGACGATGGCTGCCCGCCACCGACGGCCGGCAGACCGATGACCGTCTTCTTTCGAGGAGGTCTGGAAGAATACCCCTTCGGCGGAGCGCTCGACTCGGGGTCGGGAGCCGGAGTCACGACTGGCGGCGGAGTGAATGAGCCGCCACCTGGCGGGACGAACCCCTGAACGGTGTGGCGGGGCGCGGGTCGACCCGTGGGCGTCTTCAGAACTCGACCTGGCCTTGCCGACGGGCTCGCCTGTGAAGAAAGCCGCCTCGGCGGAGTAACAGACGGCGGGGTGAGTCGAGGCGGTCGCGGCTCGGGCTTCGGCGTCACCAAGACGTTCGGGTCGGGTCCGGCACGCTCGCCCACGTCCAGAATAGCAGCGGCGAGCCAGGGCGCGTCGGCGAGCCGCATCGCGAACGAGCACGCGATGTCCCGTTCGGCCTCCGTCGCGGGAACGACCAGCGTGCGACCGGAACCGTACACGCCGTAGTCTTCGAGCTCGTCGACGAAGGTTTCGAGAGCGTTGGGATCACGCGGCCAGACGCTCGTTCCAAGCACCGGACCGTTGCCCCACCAGGCGACTTCGCGAGGAGCTTCCAACTCGAGTGTACGCAGCCTTCGCACCACGATCCACAGCGCCATCAAGAGCGCCGCGAGAACCGGCAGCAGGCCGAGCAGGATGATGTGAGTCTTCGAACGGGTCGATTCTTCGGGCAGCATCGGTGGAGACATCACACGAAAGCCGGTCAGCGGCCGAAGCGCGGCGTCTCGGAGCTTGGCGCCCCGATTGGTCAGCCGGTCGACTCTCTCTTTTGCCGACTGCAACTCGCCGAGCACCACCCGGGCCTCGCCCTCCTCCGGCGCGAGCGCCTCCGCCTCGGCTTGAGTCGCCTTCAGCAAAACGCGGAGCGCTGCTTCTTGCTCCGTCGCACCGGCGAGGGCGGCGCGGGCGGAAGCCAATGACTGATCGACCGCAGCACGCGCGGGATTCGCCGCGAGCGTCTTCGAGCCGATCTCGGATTTCTGCCCTTTCCGCTGAGCCTGGAGGCTCGCAACCCTCTGCTTCAAGGCCTGAACCCTCGGGTGCTCCTCGCTCAACGACGAGCGGGCCGACGCTAGCTCCGAGCGCGCCTGCGCAAGTGGCGTATCGACCGGCGAGCCCTTAGTCGCGCTGGCGACCACCTGCCTAGGGAGCTCTTGCTGCGATTTCTCGAGCTCCGAGATCCGCGCCCGCTGCGCAGCCACTTCAACCGCGGCTTCATCGGCTTTCGATCGAAGCCCGCCGACGCGCTGCATGAGATGTGCCTGTTCCTTGATCAGGTCGGGCCGCCCGCTCTTTTTCCGGAAGTCGTCGTACCTCGCGATCGCATCGTCACGACGCTTCGTTGCGCTCTCGAGCGAGAGCTCGTTTTCGGCGGCGAGGCGCTCGAGCTTCTCCGTGTTGAAGCTGACCTGCCGAGCAAGGAACACGTCGAGAACGGCTTGCGCCAGAGCGTGGGCGCTTTCAGCGTCCCCAGCGCGCCCGACGATGCGCATCGCCGCGCTGCCTTCAGGGCTCACTTCGATCTTGGCCGCGAGCTTGTCGAGCGGAATGTCCCAGTTTAGGCGCTCCCGTATTTCACGGAGGCGGCTCGGCGCCATCGCAGCATCGATGAAAGCACCGGGCGTGGGTTCCGCACCCTCTCGTTCGAGCTCCGGCGTCCCTTCGAACAGCAGCTGCGCCGATGATTCGTACTCGCGCGGAAGAAAGAACGACGCGACCAACGCAAGCAGCGCTACGAACGCGAACGTCTTGAACAGGCGTTTGCGCTTCTCCGACAAGATCCACAAGACCCGCCGAGGCTCGATGGGCAGACCGGGGCGGCCAGGCTTGGCAGCCGACTCGTCCCCTTCACCCAAGTCGTACGTTGCGTCGTCCAAGCTGAATCCTATGCTTCAATGAGCATGCCTGTCGAGTCACCCCTGGGGCAAGTCGACAAGCGATGTGAGACTGCTAACGTCGCCGCGACTCATGCGCCCTTGGGTTGAAAAGCTGATCGCAACCTGGGGTATCGCCTGGGTCTCGCTCTTGCTCGGAAGGGCGATCTGGCGGCTCGCTCCCTTGGCGCTCGAGCCCTGGACACAGGACCTGATGACCAACGGTCAAAAAGGGATTTACATCGGCTGGCTAGTCGCGAACGCCTACCTCGAAGGGTACCGAGGCTTTCAGCTCAAGTTCTCGCCACGCGTCGTGTCGAGGGCCATCTATCTTGGGCAGAACCCAAGGCCGCTCTGGATCATCCTCGCGCTTCCTTTCTGCATGAGCCTCTTCCACTCGACGCGCCGGCAGATGACGGTCAGCTGGGTCTTCATCGGCGCGCTCGTTTTGTTGGTCTGGTGGGTTCGCTCGCTGCCTCAGCCCTGGCGCGGGATCATCGATGGCGGGGTCGTCCTCGGGCTGGCCTGGGGGCTCGCGTACATTTGGTGGCTTTTCGTGCGCTATCTCGCAGGCGCAAAAATCCCCCCTCCGGGTGACATTCCCTCGCAAAATCCGGTAGAAGAACAAGCGGCCCTTGGCTGAATTGTCTTTTTTTTCGCAAAAAGTCGAAGCACGGATAGAGAAAACCCTGTAAAAGCCAGGCTGAACGGGCTGTCAGCCTTGGCATTAGGGTATCTCAACCTGCACACTGGCACTTGAGGGGATTCGGGCCACACTTGGCCTCGCAAAAATGGGGAACCAACATTCACAGAGGGGAACGGGATCCAGGCTAGTGCCGTGGATTTGCGCGCTGACGGCGACATCGATGGTGTGGCTGTCGGGGTCGTTCGGCACTTCTGCGTCCGCTGAGCTTCCAATGACGGGCAACCCGGTGCTTCGCGAAGCGCAGCACGCAGAGTCGCACACCGAACCCTCCGATTCGGACCTCGAGCAGATCGCGCGGATGCCTCGAAGCATCTCGCCGTCGGACCTCGAGCCAAACCCGAGCGTCTCGGTCGGTTATCCGAACCGCGGTCTGCTTCGCTTCGGCATGCGCATCAATGACGACAAGGACTTCGCGGTCAAGGTCGGCTCGCAGGATTCGCGTCACGGCACCGGCGAGCTCGTGCGAATCATCGAGCGCGCCGCACACGAAGTCGCGTTCCGGTACCCGCGCGCCGAGCTCACCGTCGGCGACCTTTCGCGAGCCGGTGGCGGCAGGTTCCGTCCACACGTTTCGCATCAGAGCGGCCGCGACGTCGATCTCGGCTTCTACATGCTCGACCGGCGCTCGACGCCGGTGAATGCCCACGTCTTCGTTCGCTTGAACAACAAGGCAATGGGTATTCAGTGGGGCAACCTCTACAAGTTCGACGCTGCTCGGAACTGGGCGATGATCGAGTCATTGCTGAGTCATCCGACGACCGACGTACAACACATCTTCGTCGCGAACGCGATCAAGCGGCGCCTGATCAATCAGGCCGTGAAGGAAGGCGCGAATCCGGAGCTTCTGATGCGAGCCAAGCGCGTCATCACGCAGCCCCGTCATGGCGCTCCTCACCGAAGCCACTTTCACGTGCGAATCTACTGTTCCGACGACGATCGGCCCATGTGCAAAGACCGCCCGCCCTTCTACTCCTGGCATCAGCGAGCGGGCGTGTCTCCGGCCGTTAGCGCGCTCAATCCCTATGTTTCATGTGCTGGAAGGGTCACTTCTGGACCCTCGGCCCGTTTCTCCGACATAACCTGCTCCCGCCGCAGGTGCCGGACTGGCAACGATGGGAGACGAGCCTTCGCGACGGCGTAGTCGGCACGCTCGACTTGAGCGGCAGGCTGAGTCAGGGCGGCGCGGCGGACACCGTCCTCGTGATAGTGCATGGGCTCGGCGGCAGCGCGACGAGTTACTACGCGAAGCGAGCGGCGCAGGCGGCGGCACGCGCGGGCCTCGACAGCCTCCGGCTCAACCTTCGTGGCGCGGACCGAAGCGGCGCCGACTACTACCACGCCGGATTGACCGACGACCTCGAGGCCGCGGTCGAAAGCCCTGCCCTCGCCGGTTACGAAAACATTCTCATCCTCGCGTACTCGCTTGGCGGCAACATGATGCTTCGCTACCTGGCGGACCGCCCCGATGCGCGGGTTCGAGCCGCAGCCACCGTCTGTTCGCCGATCGACTTGAAGCCGGGCGCGCGCGCGATCGACCGGCCTCGCGGCATCTTCTACAGGCGACACATCTTGAATGGGCTCAAGGACATCTACCGCAACGTGGCGGCACGGCGTGACGTACCTCTTTCGATCGCGCAGGCGGATCGCATCGATACGATCGAGCAATGGGATGAACGAGTCATCGCTCCGCGTCACGGCTTCGCGGGAGCGGAGGACTACTGGGCCAAGACGAGCGCCTGCCACGTTCTCGACGAGGTGGAGACGCCGACTCTCTTCATCGCGGCCGAGCGCGACCCGATGGTACCGATCGACACCGTCCGTCCTTGGCTCCAGAATGCGGCCAGGCTTCGTCGGATCGTGACCAACCAGGGGGGGCACGTCGGGTTTCCGCAGAAAATGGACCTCGGCCTTGGCATCGAGGGTACCGTCGAAGACCAAATCATCCAATGGATGCTGGCACCCACATAGCTCTGCGCGCGGCCCTCACGGCCGCGCTCGGCCTCCTCGGAGTGCCAGGTTGCGAGGCTGCCCACAACCTACCGGACGAGGCTGCACGGCCGTCCTCGTGCCCGGAAACGCGAAGAGTCGAGCCGCCGCTCGCCAACGTGGCGCCTGAGCACGCAACTCTCGAGTACTGGCTCGACCGAAATGAAGCCTACGGCCCTCTCGACGAGCCGCTGATCGACGCCGGAGGGATCCGGCGGCACAGCTTGGCGCTTCGCGAACCCCTCGACGGTGAACCCATCGGGCAGGCCGACCTCTTGGCTCCAGTCGATCGGGAGGCACTCCAAGTCCAGGTAGAAGAGCGCCTCGCGTATATGCGGCAGCGACTCGACGCAGGGGAGCTCGTCAGCTCGGCCGGCCGCGGAATCGACTCATCGGAGCACGCTGCCTTCCAGTCTCCGTCTCCGATCGTCGCGTTGGACGAATGGAGGGTCGTCGAGAAGATGGCGCCGCTTCGCTGCGGGCCCTACGACGGCGGTTTCTTCACCGTTCCCATCGACTCGGATTTCGATCGCAACCGTTGCAGCACCATGCGCAAGGGCGAGGTCGTTCAGCTTCTGGCGCGCTGGCCGAACCAGATGTACTTGGCGCGAACGGGCTATGCGCTCGGCTGGGTCCACATCGATTCTCTTTCTTCGCCAGTCGACCGGGCGGCCGTCCAAGCGAGACTGGAAGCCCTCGACCCACGGCCCTTCACACGGCGAGCGCTTCTCACCGAGGCGTTTTCGATGCTCGGGGAACCCTATGGCTGGGGCGGCAAGGGCGGCGGATACGATTGCTCACGTTTTCTTCTCGAGGTCTTCTCTCGCTTCGGCATCGACTTGCCGCGACACAGTGCGCGTCAAGCCAAGGCGGGCACCTTTTCGCTCGACGTTAGCGAAGTCGCCGATGTGAACGAGAAACGACTTCTTCTCGAAGCCGCCGCGCGACGCGGGGCCGTGCTCCTGCAGTTCCCCGGCCACATCATGCTCTACCTCGGCTCGACCGAAGCGGGCACGCCGATGGCGATCCATTCGTTCTCCGAGTTCCTGACGCCTTGTGCGGAAACGGAGCTTGAGACCACGAACCGTGTCGACCGTGTCGCGGTCAGCGACCTCTCACTCGGAGAGGGGAGCTCGCGCCGCGATTTCCTGAGTCGGATCACGCGCATCACGGTTTTGGGGAAGTCGCCCGGGCTCGCCCTGGTGGCCGACGCGGAGCTCCGTCCGAGCGCGCCGGTGTCTAGGCCCGAGGGACGCTGCGACGACAGCAGGCGGACCGCGATCTTCCGCTCTCCACGTCGACCGGACGCGTCCCGTCCCATGCGCGTCGTCGTCACCAGCGAACAGGACCCCGGCCTCGCGTCGTTGGTGTTGTTCGCGCCAGACGGAACTCGCTTGACCCCTGAGCAGCACGTTCTAGACGGACCGCCGTTCAGCCGCTGGGTTGACGTGCCCGAGCCGACGGTCGGGCGCTGGACCGCCGTCTTCGGCGACGGCGACTCGGTGCGCGCATGCGAGGAGATCGCCGTTGCGAAGCGTGCCATGCCTGCTGCAAAGCGGAGTAGCTCCGGGCCGGCCTGGGCGCCGAGCTGGAAGTGGGAGCGCGACACCGAGAACTTTTTCAGCGCCTTCGTCGAGCAACTCTTTCGGGATCCGACCGGAGACGACGTCACGTGGACGCGCCTCCAAGAGCTCATCGGCGAGCGCGAACGCAACCTTCTCTACGACTATCGGAGCCCCGGCGAAGACGCTGCACTCGATCTCGAACCCGACTGTGCCGACCTCCCCTATTTCCTCCGCGCGTACTTCGCGTGGAAGCTGCGGCTGCCCTTCGTGTACCGCATGTGCACGCGCGGCCGAAAGGACACGCCACCGGTCTGCGAGCCGACGGTCCTCAGTAACCTCGACCCGGTCCCGGACAGGGACGACGTCGGTGCGTTCCGGCGCTTCGTCCGCCGATTGGCAGGGACAGTGCACTCTTCGAGCCCGCGAACCCTGCCGGACGATGACCAAACCGACCTCTACCCCGTGCGCCTCAGTCGACGCGCACTCCGCCCGGGGACCGTCTTCGCCGATCCGTACGGCCACGTCTTGGTCGTCGCGCGATGGAAACCGCAGAGCGTCACGGACTATGGTGTCTTGATCGGCGCCGACGCACAGCCCGACGGCACCGTCGGACGAAGGCGCTTCTGGCGCGGTTCGTTCCTGTTCACGCCGAAGACGGAGCTGGTCGGATCCGGCTTCAAGGGATGGAGACCGGTCCGCTACGCGCCGGGGCTCGTCCCGAAGAACGACGCTGACGCTGACACTGACGCTGGCACTGGCACTGACACTGACACTGACACTGACACTGACACTGACACTGACACTGACACTGGCACTGGCACTGACACTGACACTGGCACTGACACTGGCACTGACACTGGCACTGACGCTGACACTGGCACTGACACTGGCACTGACGCTGATGTTGGGCCGCAGCCTTGGCGTATCGCTGGCAACGATGCGCTTCGCCGAGCTGGGGGCGCTCGCGCCTGGTCCGACGCGCAGTACCGCGGTAGCGCCGACGACTTCTACGCTGCGGTCGAAGGGATCATCAATCCGCGCGCTCTCGACCCGGTGCGGATGCAGACCAGCCTCGTCGACGCGCTCGAGGAGTCGGTGCAGCGCCGGCTGAGCTCGGTGCAGAACGGCGAGGACTACATGGAGGAGCACCGGTACGCACCGATCGATATGCCGCACGGCGCTTCCTTGTTTCTCACCGTCGGTCCCTGGGAAGATTTCTCGACGCCATCGCGCGACATGCGATTGCTGATCAGCATCGACGCGGTGCTGACGTTCCCGGACACGGTCGCAGCGCACCCGGAGCGCTTCGGGGTTCGACAAGCCGATCGCGACTTGGCCGTTCAGCAGGTTCGGGACGCGCTCAGCTCCGAGCTCGAGGCCCGCTCGTTCGAGTACCGCCGCTCGGACGGAAGCATGTGGGAGCTCTCGCTCGCGGACGTCGTCGCCCGAATCAAAGCGCTCGAGCTCGCCTACAATCCCAACGACTGTGCGGAGATTCGCTGGGGCGCGCCCGAGGGCTCCGAGGAGCGCGCGACCTGCAAGCGCCGAGCGTCGAGGGCGCAGCAGTCGCGGATGGAGGCCTACCGGAAGTGGTTCGCGGAACGCGAAAGGCCGGGTTAGCCCGGGCGCTAAAACCAGACCGCAAGTTCTGCGTTTCGATCCAAAACGGCGAAAACCCTGCGTGTGAAGGGCGTTTCACGCCGACAATCCGCTTGCGAGGTTCAACGTTTTCACTGCGTTTCGGGACAAACCGCCGTCCGAGCGCCCTCTTCGAGCCGCTGGCCTACATCTTGCTGCCAGTCGGTGCATGCGAATCCCAATCACAGTCTTAACGGCGGGTCTGCTCACGCTGGGTTACGCCAACATTTCCACAGCTCAGGATCTCGAAATCTACGAGGTCACCTGGACGTTCGCCACGCCCTGTGACCCCGGCTTCGGGTATGGGGCCGACATCTTCGTCGACGCGCGGGGCCCGAGCCCCGGAGACATCATCATCAGCGGCACCGTCGAGGGATGCACCCCGGACCTCGGCCCATTCATGAACTCGTCGATCACGTGTAACAACACCACCGAGTTCATGGGCCTCGCAACGGCTGAAGAACGTGACGGGGAGCAGATGGACATGGTCGAGTTCACGATCGAACCATGTGAGGATGGAAGTCAGATCTACGACGGCACGGGCGGAACGGCCGGCAGTGGCGGGACTGCGGGAAGCGGCGGAACTGCGGGAAGCGGCGGAACTGCGGGAAGCGGTGGAACTGCGGGAAGCGGTGGAACTGCGGGAAGCGGTGGCGAGCCGAACGCCGACGATGGCGGCTGCAACTGCACGGTGCACGGCGGAAAGGTCGGCTACGCGAAACTCGGCATCGGCTTGTTCCTGGTTGCTCTTCTGGCGGCGAGGCGTCTGCGTAGGCGCATGAGCTAGAGCGACGAACTGGGCATTCGCAAAGCGCCGTGGCGTTGGGTGCCTTGACGACTGTGTGAACGGGCGCTGTGGGACTGGGCGCTGGCTACCGCGGGTGTGGTGGGGCGGGTTGCAGGAACCGGGGCGTGGTCAGTCTTAGTTACACCACCCGCTCGGACGCCTTCGGCGGCTGTGCGACTGTGCGTCTGCGAACCGAGCTCTGGCTGCCGCGGATGTGGTGGGGGGTGGTTGCAGGAACCGGGGCGTGGTCAGTCTTAGTTACACCGCCCGCTCGGACGCCTTCGGCGACTG
>JBLYYU010000241.1:0-8998 GCA_048550275.1 Polyangiales bacterium | reverse complement strand
TGGCAATCCCCTAAGCCTCTCGATCACTCAGGCGTAGCGGCACTGACGCTGGCGCTGGCGCTGGCGTTGGCACTGACACTGGCACTGGCACTGACACTGACACTGACGCTGGCACTGACGCCGTGGCTGCCCCTCAGTGCCCCCCGAACCACCTCAGAATCGCCCCATCAACCTCCGCGGGCCTCTCCAGATGCAAGAAATGTCCTGCGTCGCTTAGCTTCACCGTTTCGAACATTGCGCCGTAGTGCCTTTCTTGTCCTTCGGTTAGCTCGACGCCGACGCATCCGTCGCGCTCGCCGTGTAGGTACAACATCGGGACCGGGATGGGTCCGGCTGACACGGTCGCGCGGACTTCTCGAATGATTTTCGGCGAGCGGAGCGCGCGGTAGTATCGGAGCGGCGCGGGCATGCTCGAACGGAGGCAGAGCTCGAGCTCGTCGAAATAGTCGTCGCCGGGGTGAAAGCCAGGCGACCAAATCCTCCAAAGACGTCGGATGAAACGGAAGCCACCAAGCGCGACGAGGCGATCCGAAATTCCCGGCAACTGAAAGAGGCCCATGTACGCGCTCCGCAAGAGCTGAGCGGGGTAGCGCTCGATGTTGGCTTCGAACGCCAAGAGATGCGGCACGGCGAGGGTAGCGGCGGCGCGAAAGCGCTCGGGCCGCTCGGCGATCGCGAGCTGGGCGATGACCGACCCCCAATCGTGACCGACAATTCGAATCGGCTCCTCCGGAGAGAGCTCATCGAGCAAGTCCAGGATCGCCCGAGTCACAGCTGGTGCGTCGAAAGGGCCCTCGAGCGACGAAGGCGAGTACCCGGGCAACCAGGGGCTGACCACCCGATAACCGGCGCCCTCGAGCCTGGCCGTCAGCGAAGACCAGGTCCTCGGGATGTCTGGGAAACCGTGCAGACAAAGCACCAAGGGAGCGTCGTCAGCACCGGTCGAGAGGTATGAGATCCCGGTTTCGTTGGAACGAAGGCGGCGCATGGTCCCGAGTCTAGGAGAAGAAGCCCGCGAGCGCTTCGGCAAGCCGCGCAGCGAACTCCTCATCGACGATCAAGTCTTGACGCGCTTCGATTTCCAATGCGCATCGGCCGAATTCACGAGCATGACGGACGGGCGAGTACGCGAGACCCACCTTGCCCGACCAGGGTTCGTTGGCCGCCACCTGAAACCCAGCCTCGGCGAGGTGACGCACCAAGCGCAGGGCGGGTTCCTCGTCGTGGTCGAAGAGCACCCCGACCTCGAGGTGCCGCTTCTCGCCCTCGTAGTCGTCGGTGAAGGTGTGGATAGAAAACACCGTATCGCCCGCGCTTCGTTCGACTGTGGAGCTGACCGCGTCGTGATAGGGACGATAGAAGCGATCGATTCGCCGCGAGCGTTCCGCATGGAGCAATGCTTCGTTCAAATGCACCGCCCTTCCCTCGGCGTTTTCACGAAACAAGGTGTCGGACTCGAGCGGTCGATTGGGGTCGATCAGCAGGCGCGAGAAACGCGAGAGCACGGCAGGCGCGCGCATCAAGGCGGCCACCCGCCGTGTGAACGCGGAGGCGCCGATGTCGCTTGCCCAATGCGTGTCGACCAACCAGCGATCTTCGTCCGGCCAGCACCAGGGGTCGGGGAGCTCCGCCGACGCGTGCTCGCAAGTGAACACCAGACGCCCTCGATAGTCGCCGTCGATCACCTCCACTGCTTCAGTCCGGTCCATGTTCCGAATTGTAAGCGAACTCTCGAAAAGTCGAGCTCTTCAATGACACTGAACGATTGAGCGGTATACTAGAAATTGAAGCCGATGGGGGCGGTGGAGAGAGACAAAGCTGTGCCGCACCCCAAGGACAAACCGGAGCTACCCGGAAAGCCAGGACGCCGGCCGAGTCACTTCCGGAAGAAGCGCGGCCGAACGACGGCCCGGGTCGTCCGAGTCATGCGCCCGTCCCGCTCCTCGGGCTTGGGTCACAGTCACGTTGTCGAGAGGCCGAGGTCGCGCCAAGACCAGTGGAGCGAAGTGGTCAACCCTGCCCCGGCACTCCCCGATCCGATTCTGAACCGGCCGATGCCGCCCCCCGCGCCCCTGCCCGCGGACACTTCGGTTAGCGAGCCTCAGGTTCCGGACTGGCTCGACGATCGAGCGCGCCGCAAACGAGTGGAAGACATCCTAGGAACGGTCGTGCTCGCGATTATGGTCGCAGGCATGCTCGCCGCGATGTGGCTACGAATGACGGCCAGCTGAGACCGTCGCGACCTACCAGACGCGTACCCGCTATTTGAACGCCGGTTCGTAATCCGTGTCGTACAGCTCGTTCACCTCGTCATAGATCGGTTGAACGATCTCGGGGAACGCGAGGGCGCCAGACTTCGTGAAATCCGAAATTGGAATGGACTTCGAGACGTCGGGCGGGTTCTTCTTCTTCATCGGGGCGCTCGGCCAAATTTCTTCGTCGACGGCCGACATGCGGACGCGGATGTCGTCGCTCGTGAGGTTGAAGACCATGTAGTCCACCGCCAGGGCGAGCGGGCCGTCGTACGTCTTTCGGACACGGCGCATCACTTCCGGCTGGGTGTCGAAGTCGTTGTAGAAATGGTAGCCGACGGCGAGCCGAGGCTTCGTCATCGACATGACCTTGCCGAACTGCTCCGGGGACGTGTGACCCTGGGTTCCTACCTGCAAGGCTTCGATGGGTGCGAAACCTTGCTTCGTCACCAGCAGGACTGACGGCAAGAAGCACTCGTGAATCGCGATGTCCGCGTTCTTGGTGTGCTCGACCCACCACTTGTTCGGAATCGTATCGCTCGAGTACGCAAACTTCAGCCCATTCCACTCCAGGATGAAGCTGACAGCGCCATCGAGACCGTGGACCGCTGGAATGCTGCGGATGGTGACACCCTTCTCCTGGTAGATGACCGCGTTGACGCCATCGAATGCGAACTCGGTCACGTCGAGCTTCCCGCCGCGGAAATCGATGACCCCAGCGCGGGTTCCGATGTCCCAGGCGTACATCTCCTCCATGAGATTCATCGCATGTTGGGTGCCGTACTCGGGAGTCGCCCCGCTCGGCCCCCAAACGCGGAGAGGCGTCAGCCGATTCATCACCGTCCCGCCGAGCCAGAAAGATGGGAGGTCGCCCATGTGGTCGACGTGCAAATGCCCGAAGAAGACCTTGTCGATCAAATCGTAGGGGATCTTCTGGGCGGCAAGTCGCTCATGGCAGCCGCTGCCGATGTCGAAGAGAAACTTCTCGCCGTTCCCAAGCTCGACCAACCAACAGGCAGCCGCCTGCTTCGGCCGCACGCTCGGCATGCCGGTTCCCAGCGCCACGACGCGCATCTCGTTCTTCCCAAGCGCCTCCGTGCCCGGATAGTAGACGTCGAGCTCGGCCTCCTTCGCAGAAGCCGTCTGGGCAAGCGGAGCCTCCCGCCCGGCATGCTCATCCGAACGCCCCCAGAGATAACCCGCCGTGACAGCGACGACGAGAGCGAGTGCGGCGACAATCTTGCTAGCGGATGACATGAATAGGGCCTCCCTGAAGCGACGCTTGTAGCACGGTTCGGGAGACGCTGGCACTGTCGCTGTCGCTGCCACTGCCACTGCCACTGCCACTGGCACTGCGGCTGACCCAGCCCCCTCAGAATTCCGGCCGGTCCTGATGCTGCCCGTACACATCGCGAAACACATCGCAAATCTCTTGCTCCGTGCAGTAGGCCTTTGCGGCTTCGATGATGCCTGGCATGACGTTGCGGTCGGATCGGCAGTCATCGGCGATGGATGCCAGTGCCTTCTTCACGGCGGTGTCGTCGCGTTCGGCTTTGACCTTGGCCAGCGCCTCGACCTGCTCTTTTTGGATCGACTCGTCGACGCGTAGGGTTGGAATGTCGGGCTGCTCGTCCTGCTCGTAGCAGTTCACCCCTACGACCGATTTCTCACCGCTCTCGACTTGCTGCTGGAGCCGATACGCCGAGGCCGCTATCTCGCGCTGTGGGTAGCCGTGCTCGACGGCTTCGACCATGCCGCCGAACTCGTCGATCTTGCGGATGTACTCGAGGGCCTCTTCTTCGAGGCGGTTGGTCATCCACTCGACGAAATAGCTGCCGGCCAGAGGATCGATGGTGTTGGTGACGCCGGATTCCTCGGCGATGATCTGCTGCGTTCGAAGTGCCACGGTCACGGCTTCCTCGGTCGGAAGCGCGAAGGTCTCGTCGAGGCTGTTGGTGTGCAGCGACTGGGTGCCGCCGAGCACCGCAGCGAGCGCCTGGAGCGCAACACGCGCGACGTTGTTGTACGGCTGCTGAGCGGTCAAAGACACGCCGGCAGTCTGGGCGTGGGTCCGGAGCATCATCGAGCGCGGGTTCTTCGCGTTGAAGCGCTCTTTCATCAGGCGAGCCCACATTCGCCGCGCGGCGCGGAACTTCGCGACCTCTTCGAAGAAGTCGTTGTGTACGTCGAAGAAGAACGAGAGCCTCGGTGCAAAGTCATCGACGTCGAGACCGCGTTCGACCGCCCACTTCACGTACTCGAGGCCATCCGCAATGGTGAAGGCGAGCTCCTGCGCGGCCGTCGAGCCGGCTTCGCGAATGTGATAGCCGCTGATGCTCACGCTGTTCCAGCGCGGCACTTCCTTCGTGCAGAACTCGATCGAGTCGGTGACAATGCGCATCGCCGGCCGCGGCGGGACGACCCAGGCATGCTGAGCGATGAATTCCTTGAGGCAGTCGTTCTGGACCGTGCCTCCGATCTTGTCGCGAGCGATGCCCCGCTTGTCGGCGAGAGCAACGTAGAAGCCGAGAAGGACAGCCGCCGGCCCGTTGATCGTCATCGAGGTCGTGACTTTGTCGAGCGGGATCTGATCGAAAAGGACTTCCATGTCGCGGAGCGTGTCGACGGCGACACCGACCATGCCGACCTCGCCAAGCGAACGCGGCGAATCGCTGTCGTATCCCATCAACGTCGGAAAATCGAAGGCTGTGGAAAGGCCTGTCTGCCCCTGGGCGAGCAGGTAGCGAAAGCGTTCGTTGGTCTGCCGCGGCGTGCCGAAGCCCGCGAACATTCGCATCGTCCAGAGGCGGCCTCGGTACATGGTCGGTTGCACGCCGCGGGTGTACGGAAACTGGCCTGGGAACCCGAGGTCACGACTGTAGCCATCGTCGAAATCCGCCGGTGTCAGCAGGTCCGGAACCTCGAGGTCGCTGTGTGTGACGAAACGTTCCTTGCGCAGAGGGTGCTTGGCGACCGCCGGGTCCACGTCCTTTGCGCGCCAGGCGAGCGCCTCCTCTTGCAAGCGCTCCTTCTCGTCGGCGGCTGGCCGTCGGCCAGCCTGCTTCTTTGCGGGATCCGCGGTCACGGCTACCTCCAGCTAGTTCTCTACCGTGTCCTCGGCGCCCGGAAAAGGCAAGACCTCGCCACGAATGACCTGAAGCATGCCCTCTACCTCCAGCGCGACCTCTAGCTCCGGGCTGGTTTCGAGAAAGCGCTCCAGATGCTGCTTCGCCGCTTGGTTTTCGCCCTTCTGGAAGTGCGCCGCGCCGACCAGGAACAGGCCGTCCCCGTCGTCTTCTCGTTGCTGGAGCACCCTTCGGCCCATTCGGATCGCGCGGTCGTACTCACCCATCATCCGAAGAGTCTGCCCGGCGCCCAACATCGCGCCGACGTACTCGGGGGCGAGCTGGAGCGCTTCGACGTAGCTCTTCAGCGCTTCTGGGTACGCCTCCTTTTCGAAGTAGGCGTGGCCTAGGAAGTGGAAAGCGTATTCGTTCTTGGGATCCTCACGTGCCACCCGCAGGAGCTCGTCGATCGCCTTTTCGGTTTCGCCGGAGTGCAGAAGCTCCATGCCTTCTTCGGCAGCTTCCCAACGCTCGGACTGCGCTTCATCCACGTCGCGCCCTTCAGTCTCTGGTGCCGTAGTCGATGGAGCCCGCGCGCGTTCGATCGCGAGGCTGCACACCGGAGGCCAAGGTGCTGAGTGCGAGCACCAGGAACAAGACGCCCCCGATGAGCAGTGAGATGCCCATGAGTTGACGGTTGTCGAGCGCCCAGTAGCAAATGCCTGCGATCACCAGAGTCGCGACGGCAACCGCCGCCGACAATCGCTGCTGCAACCGACGCCGCTGCTGTGCGCGTTCTTCGGCCTCACGCTTCGCTTCTTTCGCCTCGCGGGCTCGCTCCTTGCGCGCCTGCCGGCGGTCGTTCTGTTTCTTCGCCATCAGCAAAGCATACTACTGAATTGCCCGACGGGCTCGATCGGCGAGATGGCCGCTTGGAACCCGCTCCAGATACTTCTCGTAGGCCTGCCGTGCCGCGGGCGAGTTGTCGCTCGATAGCGCCTCCCCCAGATAGAACCAGGTCTCCGGCGGTGCCCCCGGAAGCGAGATAGCCTGCCGGAACAAACGACGCGCCGCGTCCCGCTCACCCCGCTCATAGTGGACACGACCCATCTGGTAGATGGCCGCCGCTTCTAGCCCGGGGCGCGAATCGACGCCACGCGCGAGCTGGAGCGCACGTGTCGCGTTCTTCATCGCGTCGGAATACTTCTTCGCGCGAAGAATGCCGCGGCCCATGCCCACCAAAGCGGGCGCGTAGTCCGGATCGATCTCGAGAGCGCGGCGATAGTAGCTCGCCGCCGCGCCCGAATGCCCTTGCGTGTAGAGCCTGTCCGCCCGGAGCGTGAGCTCCTCTGGGTTCATCGACGCCAGCTCGGCCTGGACGACGGAGTCACTCGGCGGTTCCGGCGCCGGCGCGATCGGCGTCGCGGGGCTGCTCTTCGCCTTGTTCCTCGGCGGCCGCGTCGGAGTCGACGCGCGCTTCGGAATGACCGACTTCCGGATCGGCGTCGTGCTAGGCGCAGGCGCTTCTACCTCCGCGACCGCAGCGGCCGTTGGCTCGTCCGCAACGGTCACGTCGGTGTGCGTCGACTCGACCTCCGCTGGAACGAACACGGGCTCGACCACCGCGCTATCGAGGTGGACCTCGGCGACAGGCTCATCTGCAAGGCCGACGCTCTTCGCATCGTCGAAAGGAACGTCATCCGTCACGGGGATCGCGACCTCGGCCTTCGGCTTCGCCCGCGCAGACTCCCTTTCTTCTGCGGGAGCAGTGAGAAAGGAGATCCCAGCGATCATCAAGCCGAGGAGCAAGATCGCCACGATGCCGAACAGGATCTGTTTCGGTGTCAACGCGGCCTGGGCGGTTCGCTCCCGCCTTTCAGCGAACGCGATGAGGTCGTCTCTCGTCTCTGGCTCGTTCTCGTCGGTCGGCGCCTCGATCACGCTGGCCCGAGTCTCGAGAGCCCGGGCTTTGGCGAACAAGATCTCTGCCTTCTCGTGCTCGCCGCGCTCCGCGAGAATCTCACCGAGCCCCTCGAGCGGCCTCGGATCGTCCGGCGCCAGCCTGGCCGCCCCCTGTAGCGCCTGCTGCGCGCGCAACGCATCCCCGCAGGCCCACCAAGCAGAGGAACAAAGCAGCAGGTATTCGGGATCGTCGCGGAGTTGGTCGTGATGATCACCGAGCAGGTCGAGCGCTGCACGGGGCTTGCCGTCCGCAATCAGATCGTGCGCGATCTCCAACGGATCCGGCTGCCCGGAGGTATCCAGGTCGTCGAGCGCGTAGGCGTCGAAGCCGAAGTCAGACACGGCAGCGATTCTACCAGAGTCGCCTCCGATGGATGAATTCCCGCCAAAGCCCGAGTCACCTCGGGCCTTCTGCGCCAAAGCTTGTATACTCCAGCGCAATGTTTACGGTCGCGTGCTCCGGTTTCCCCGTGCCGGTCAGCCGATATTGGCGGGAATTTGATGCGGTGGAAATCTCGGACACCGAGATCGCCATCCCAGGTGCGGGAACTGTCCGCCGCTGGATTCGTGAGTCCCCGGACGACTTTTTGTTCACCGTGGTCGCACCCAAGTCCGTGGCGGACTCAGGCTTTCGTCGTACCAAGGAAAACAAGGCCACCTGCGAAGCCGTCGCGGCGCTCGCGAAGGACCTCAAGGCCAAGGCGGTCGTTTTCCATGCAGACGAAAAGTTCAAGCATGGCAAGGCAAACCGGACCGCTCTTCGAGCGTTTCTAGGTTTTATCCCCTCGGATTTGCCTCCGGTGGTGCTCGATTTCGACGCTTGGAAGCCGAGCGATGTCGCGGCCGCCTGCGGCGATCGCCCGGCCGTCGCCGCGTACGATCCTCTCACCGACGACCCGCCTCCCAAGTCCAAGATGACTTACATTCGCCTGCCGGGGCCTGCGGGTCACCGGTCTCGGTACGACGAGGCCTCGGTCGCCAAGATCGCCGACCACTGCAACAGCCTCGACGCCGAAGTCGGCATCTGCGTGTTCCGAAACATCGACATGCAGACCAATGCCCACCAGCTCACCAAGAGACTCGAGTAAGCCGTGAGCGAGACGGCGCCAGCGCCGACGGTGGTCACGCTCTGCGACGAAGACGCCGGGGAGCGCATCGATCGCGTCCTCGCTCGCCGCTGCCCGGAGTTCTCGCGGAGCGCGCTCCAGCGCTGGATCGACCAGGGCCGGGTCGAGCAGGCCGGCGAGGTGGTGTCCCGCAAGACCAAGGCGCTGAGCGGCGCCGAGGTCTCGATTCAGCCCGCGCCGCCCGAAAAAATGAACGCGGAACCGCAGGCCATTTCCCTCGATGTCCTCTTCGAGGATGAGCATCTCCTCATCGTCGACAAGTCAGCCGGCCTCGTGGTCCACCCCGCCCCAGGCCACCCCGACGGCACTCTGGTCAACGCCCTGCTCCACCACGCCGCGGTCGAGGGAGGCGCGGACCCGCTCCGGCCCGGGATCGTCCACCGGCTCGACAAGGATACGAGCGGGGTGATGGTCGTGGCGAAGACCCCCGGGGCCCACGCACGCCTCGTCGAGATGTATCAGGAGAGCGACCTCGAGAGAGCGTACATAGCCAACGCCGGTGGGCGGCCCCCCCACATGTACACCTGCGATACGTTCCACGCGCGCCACGCGACGACCCGGACGTAGTTCAGCTCGCGCTGCGAGCGGGGGC
>JBLYYU010000240.1:0-2728 GCA_048550275.1 Polyangiales bacterium | reverse complement strand
TCGGACGCTTCTTGGCCGGCGCTTTGCTCGTGCGCTTCTTGGCCGGCGCTTTGCTCGCGCGCTTCTTCGCCGGCGCCTTGCTCGCGCGCTTCTTCGCCGGCGCCTTGCTCGTACGCTTCTTCGCCGGCGCCTTGCTCGTACGCTTTGCCTTGGGCGCGGTGGACTTTCGCTTGGCGGGCGCCTTCGTCGTCCTCTTCTGAGCGCTCATACTACGACTTCTTTCTGCGCGTAGCCCTGCGGATCGAGCTCCCGCAACACGCCGATCATGTCTGGGGTCGGGACAGGGGTCGTGTCCACCCCGTCCGGGATCACGAGCTCAAAACCTGTATTGTCGATCACCTGCTGGAGCTCCACACCCGGGTGGATCGTGGCCAAGCGCATGCGATGGTCGGGGGTGTTGAAATCGAAGACGCCGAGATTCGTGACGACGCGACGGATCTCGTGGAAGCGCTGCCCCCCCGGGCCAAGCGCGGCTGCCCGGTCGTAGCCTACCCCGCTCACCATATCGACCTTCTCCACCAGGGCGCGGGCGTTGTGATTGGGCACCCAATAGCTCGTGACGTGGTTGATCGTATTGCCAGGAGCCCCACGCACACCGAGAAGTTGGGCCTTGGGGCTTTCCCATTTCCCAATACAGGCGATGTTCTGATTGCCAAACTGATCGATCTGGGAGGCGCCCATCATGACGTGACGGCGTCCCCACCAGAGCGTGTCGAAGACGGTGCCGAACGGCATCCAGCCCTCGATGTCGCCATCGCTCGGCTTGGTTCCGAGAGGAAGCGCGCGGCGAAGCAGGAGGTTGAAGCCGTCTGTCATCAAAATGTCGGGCGCAAACGTCGACTTTGCGAGACGGGCGCCGAGGCTCGGGCTCGTGCCCATGGCGCTCACCATGATTTCGCCGTCGTCGCGAAAGCACTCGGCGATGGCAAGCGCGCAGACGTCGGCCCGCGTGGCTTCGTTGCTGCTCATGACGACACCGCCTTCTGGTACTCGGCCTCGCTCACGTCGAGGTACTTGGCGCGAAACGCCTTCCAGGCGTCTTCGTCCTTGGCCGTCTTCGCGTACTCACGCTGGAAGCCTTCATCGCGCCCGTAGTCGGGCGGGCATTCCGTGAAGTGCGCTCCGTTGGGCGCCTCGATGACACCGCTGACCATCATGCGATTGATGAGCAGGCTCTGCAGGGGCCCGCCAGCGACGAGCTCGTCGGTCGGGACGATCTTCTCGCAACTCATGAAGGCCTTCTTCGCCGCCATACAGAAGAGGTTGTCGAAGTACGGGTCGCGACCTAGCGCTTGCCCATTCCCCGCAAGGTCTGCTCGGTTCATGTGGATGAAGGCCACATCGACGTTCAGCGCGGGAACCGCGACGAGCTCTTCGGCATCGTCGTAAGGCGATTTCACAGTCTTGAGGTGCGGATTGATCTTCAGTACGTCCGAGCCGAGACCTGCCCGCGTGGGCAAGAAAGGAAGACGCTGCGCAGCGGCGCGAAGCCCGAGAAGGAACATACCCTCGTCGAGCTCGACGGCTTCGAGTGTCCCGTTTTGCCGGGCTTTTCTGAAATGAGGCTCGAGCGGGATCGAGTCGAGCGATACGAAGCCGTAGACCGCCTTCTTGAGCTGCCCAGTCGCACAAAGAATGCCGATGTCCGGACCGCCATACGAGACGACCGTCAGATCTTTCACGCCTTTACGAACCAGTGCGCGAACCAGAGCCATCGGCTTTCGCCGCGAACCCCAACCTCCGATGCCGATGGTCATTCCGTCTGTGACCTCGGCGACGGCTTCATCCGCCGTCATGCGTTTGTCTGTCACGAAGCTACCTCACTTCTCGTCGGCATCGGGGTCTCGCTTTTCCACGAATGCATCCCGAGCCTCGTCTGCCACGCCGGCCAAATTGAGCTCGAAGGTGAACCCCTGCTCGAAACGGTATGAACGATTCACGTCGACCGGATCGATGTTGTTGAGGCACTCCTTCGCCACGCGCACGACGCGTGGGATCTTCTTGGTGAAGGTGCGAGCAATTTCCCTCGCCTTGTCGGCGAGCTCATCTGTTTCGACGACGGCGTAGACCGAGCCCCAGTTGTGAAGCTCTTCCGCCGTCGCGGCTTCGCAGGTAAGGACCATCGCCCGCATCTTCATTGGCGGGACGAGTCGCGCGAGATGGGTGGCCGCTCCGAGCGCGCCCCTGTCGACCTCGGGTAGCGCGAACTTGGTGCCCTTCGCCGCAATCAGGATGTCCGAATTACCGGCGAGTCCGATTCCGCCCCCGACGCAGAAGCCATGGGCTGCTGTGATGACGGGGACTTTGCACTCGTAGACCGCTTTGAAGGACTCCCAGCAGCCCCGGTTGGCTCCGAGGAGCGCGTCGAAGCCTTCGGTCTCCTGCATCTGTTTGATGTCGACCCCGGCGTTGAAGCCTCTTCCCTCGGCTCGGAGGATGACGGCCCGGGTATCCGGATTGTCTCCGGCCGCGGTGATCAGCTCGGCAAGCTCGAACCAGCCGTCCACGGGAATGGCGTTGACCGGCGGGTAGTCGACGACGATTTCGGCGATTCCATCAATGATTTCATGCGAAATACCCACGGCGCGTCCCTTCGAAGCAGGGCCGAAGTGAAACGCGTTTCAGTCCGCGGGTCAAGCCGACGAGAGCGCGCTCAGGCCGCTAAGGTCCTGAGGAACCCTTCGGTCACCGGCCCGATGGGCTGCCCCATCCGCGTGAGCTCAGCGCG
>JBLYYU010000239.1:0-8780 GCA_048550275.1 Polyangiales bacterium | reverse complement strand
TTGGAGGATGACTCCGATCCGGCGACCGCTTCGGCGAAGCTGGGCGCCCTGCGAGCCAAGCAAGCGCCTTGGTCGCCCCACTTGGGGGACGGCCTCCAAGCCACCGCGAAGGTCTTGAGGGCCGCAAGCGAGCTCGGAGCCAGGGACCCAGAGTCCAACAAGCCCCCGATCTGGGCGAAATTGAGCCGCTAGCTCACCGGATCCGGGACCCGCCCCGAATCCGGCCCCGGTCCCCCCGGTCTCCCGGTCCCGGTCCCGGGACCGGCCCCGGCCCCGGTCCCGGTCCCGGTCCTGCCCCCGGCTGGCACCCCGCCGGCCCCCCTGGTATAGCTCCGCCGCTTCATCCGAAGCCGGAGGCCTCTGCCCCCGAAACTATTCACATCCCCTGGCTCGATCAGACGTTCCGGTGCCTCTTCGGAGGTTGTTCGTCTGGGGGGATGGCAGTTCAACCGAAAGGAGAAATGAGCAATGGCTGAATCTACCCACGAGATCCAGGAAGCGCCCGAGTTGGCGGCCCTGGGAAGCCCCGACGTCGCGTCGGGCGATCTGCCCATTGGCCTTCGGGCCCTCATCGACGCCGGTGTGCATTTTGGTCATCAGACCAAGCGCTGGAATCCCCGGATGCGCCCGTACATCTACGGCGCCCGCAACGGGATCCACATCATCGACCTCGACCAGACCGCGGAGCTCTTCAAGCGCGCGTACGGCTTCATCACCGACACCGTTTCGCGCGGTGGCCACGTGCTATTCGTCGGAACCAAGCGGCAGGCCGCTGAAATCGTCCGTGAAGAAGCGGAGCGCGCCAACCAGTACTACGTGACCGGCCGCTGGCTCGGCGGCACGTTGACCAACTTCCGCACCATGAAGAGCGGTATCGATCGGCTCCGCTCCATCGAACAGCAAGTCGAGGACGGGAGCATCGACACGCTTCGCAAGAAGGAAGCTCTTTCGATTCGTCGCGAAGGCGAGAAGCTCGAGAAGTACCTCGGCGGCATCAAGATGATGGGCGGCCTCCCGTCTGTGCTGTTCGTGATCGACCCTCACAACGAGCACATCGCGATCAATGAGGCGCGCAAGCTCCACATCCCGATCGTCGCGCTCACCGACACCAACTGCGACCCGGATCTCATCGATTTCGTGATTCCCGGCAACGACGACGCGATTCGCTCGATCAAGCTGATCACCTCGCGCGTGGCCGACGCTTGCATCGAAGGCGGACAGAGCCGGCGCGACTTTCTCCAGCACGACGGCGCCCAGGCGCCCGATGGCGGCGGTGAAGGCGTCCAGGTCGAGTTTGCCCGCAAGCGTGGCGCAGCGCCGGAAGGAAAAGAGTAATGGCCGATATCAGCGCATCCATGGTGAAGTCACTTCGTGATCGGACTGGCGCCGGAATGATGGCGTGCCGCGACGCCCTTCGCGAGACCGCAGGCGACGAGGAAAAGGCGATCGAGATCATTCAGAAGAAGGGTCTCAGCAAGGTCGCCAAGAAGGCCGGCGCGATCGCGGGCGACGGCCTCGTCCATGCGTACATCCACGGCGCAGGCCGGGTGGGCGTCCTGATCGAGATCAACTGCCAGACAGACTTCGTCGCCCGCGGCGAGGACTTCAGGCAGTTCGTCGAGGACACCGCCATGCAGGTAGCGGCCGAGAATCCGCTCTTCGTCAGCGAAGAAGACATCCCCGAGAACGAGATTCTCGCGCGCACCGCAATCTTCCGTGGTCAGCTCGAAGAGGAAGCCAAGGCCACCGGCAAGGAAAAGCCCGCGGCCGCCATCGAGAAGATCATCGAGGGCAAGCTCGCCAAATGGAAGAGGGAGTCTTGTCTTCTCGACCAGCAGTCCATCATGCAGGACGACAAGACCATCCGGCAGCTCCTCGAGGCGCTGACCGCCAAGCTCGGCGAAAAGCTCAACATTCGGCGCTTCACCAGGTACGAGCTGGGCGAAGGAATCGAAAAAAAGAAGACTGACCTGGCGGCAGAGGTGACTGAGGCGCTAAAAGGCTCTTGAGTCATGACGAACGGAGCCCAGCTCACGCGTGTCCTTCTCAAGCTCTCAGGGGAGGTGCTTTCCGGTGGACCCACCGGCAATGCCATCGAGCCCGAGACCTTGAAGGCCATCAGTGAGGAGCTAGCCGAAGTTCACGCGAGCGGTTGCCAGATCGGTATCGTGATCGGCGGCGGTAACATCTTCCGCGGCCTCAAGGGCAGCGCGAGTGGCATGGACCGCACCGCGGCCGACCACATGGGGATGTTGGCGACCGTCATCAACGGCATCGCGCTCCAGGACGGGCTCGAGAAGGCGGGGGTGGACACGCGCGTGATGAGCGCGCTCGAAGTAAAGGCCGTCTGCGAGCCTTACATCCGGCGACGGGCCGTCCGTCACTTGGAAAAGGGCCGGGTGGTAATTTTCGTCGCTGGCACTGGCAACCCGTACTTCTCCACCGACACGGCCGCCGCGCTGCGGGCGATGGAGATTCGCGCCGACGCGCTGTGCAAGGCCACCAAGGTCAAAGGGATCTACGACAAGGACCCGGTCAAGCACGACGACGCCAAGATGGTGCAGCGCATGAGTTATGATCAGTTCCTCATGGAGCGAGTCGGGGTCATGGATGCGACGGCGGTTGCGCTTTGCCGCGACAACGACCTCCCGGTTCGGGTTTTCAAGCTCACTGAGCCTGGGAACATTAAACGGGTTGTCATGGGCGAGGACGTCGGTAGCCTAGTCACCGCGGAGGGTTGAGCTCCGCTTGAATCGGGGAGAGCGATGCTTGCTGAAACACTAGAAGAGCTGAGCGCAGCCATCGAAAAGGCGCAAGAGTCGCTCAAACGCGACCTCGCCAAGATTCGCGCTGGTCGCGCCAACCCGGCCATCCTGGACGGCCTGCGAGTCGAGTACTACGGCACGCCCACTCCGTTGAAGCAGCTAGCATCGATTTCGGTGCCTGAGCCGCGGATGATCGTTCTCAAGCCGTTCGACCGGACTCAGATGCAGCCGATCGAAAAGGCGATCATGGAGGCGCAGCTTGGTCTGAATCCGTCGAACGACGGTGAGATCATCCGCCTACCGATGCCGCCCCTCACCGAGGAGCGACGCAAGGACTTGACCAAGGTCGCCCGGAAGTCCGGCGAAGACTGCAAAGTCGCCATCCGGAAAGTGCGACACGACGCCAAGGACATGATCGACAGCCTTCAAAAGGAAGGCGAGGTCGGCGAGGACGACGCGGATCGCGCTCGCAAGGAGCTCGAGGAGCTCGTCAAGGCAGGTGGCAACAAGGTCGACGAAATCGTTGCCAAAAAAGAAGCGGACATCCTCGAGGTCTAGGCCGGCCCGTCGCGGCGGCTCGCGTTAGAACGGCCGCCCAAAGTTGACGTAGAATTGCGCGCCACCGCCCTGGTCGAGCCCGTACGCAAATCCGAAGCGAAGCGAGTACGGCTGCACGTATCCAATGGTGAAGTCCATCAGGATCTCTGCGCCCACTCCCTTGCGGAACCGGCCCAAGTCGAGCGGGCCGAAATACGCGTCGCCGAAATCGAAAAACACCAGGCCGTACATCCGGTCGAAGAACACGGGCACCGTACCTGGGCCGCGGAGCACGCGGGTCATCGGGAAACGGTACTCTGTCTGCACGAGATGGAAGCGATCCCCGAGGATCGAGAAGGCCGGGTAGCCTCGGAGTGCCACCCCGCCGAGCTGCTCGAAGTTGAGGAGCTGTTCGATGAGCGACGTGTCCGGAAAGCCGCCCAAGGCGAACATGCCACGCTCGCCTCGGCTGTCTTCCCCGGCGCCACCGCCATATCGGAGCGCCAGCACGTGGTGCTCGGCCCAGGGCATCTCGATGAAGCGGCGAATGAACCAGGAAGCCCGGATGCTCTTGAACTCGCTGCCGATGCCTGGGTGGGCGAAGCTGAGCCCGGCGCCGAGCGTGCGCCCTTCGGACGGCGTGTAGTCGTAGAGGTGTCGCCGGGCGTCGTTGTAGCTCCAGGAGAGCCCGATGTCGGCGTTGAGCCCGGTGACGGGGACGCTCGGCGGTGGGTAGTTGGGGTTGAGCGTGCCGTTGAAGCTCGACAGCGAACGGGCCCAGCTGACCCCATAGCTCGCGGCGACGCGGTTCGAGTGAAACGAGCGCGGGATGAGGTGTGCGATCGTCAGTCGCCCGCCGTAGCTGTCTTCGACATAGGGCCGCCGTCGCCCGTTCACGACGAAGCCGTTGCGGGGGGTGACCCGCCGGAAGAACGAGACGCTGAGGTCGGGTGGCATCCGGCGCAGCGTGTATTGCAGGTCCACGTTGACGTAGCCCTCTGTGAGACTGACGCCGAGCCTCGCGAAGAAGCTGTGGAACTGTGCCGCGTCTTCGCCCCTGGTGAAGATCCCGAGCTGACGCCCGAACGCGTCTTCCTCGAGGTCGATGCCCCAGAAACGAGGATAGAGCGTCCGTGCGCCAGCATAGCGTCTCGATCCCTCGGCCATCAGCGATGTCGCGTCGCTCGGAGGAGGGCGGTCGTCGACATACGGCGAAGCCGGTCTCCCCGTCGCCGCGTCCAGGTCGAGCACGTAGATGTCGTAGCCGCGGCTCGTGTAGCCGATGTATGCGAGCTGCTGGCCGTCCGGGGAGGGGGCCGGCGAGTAGGCGCCCGACACCAAGTTTGTGATCCGCGAGACCTCGCCGCTGCCCCGGTCCCAGGCGTAGATGTTCGCGATACCGCTTCGGTCGCTCGAGAAGTACAGTTGGCTTCCGTCCGGAGACCAGGCCGGACCGGTGTCGAGCGCCCGGTCATGCGTGACCTCGGTGATCTCGCGCGTCGCTAGGTCGATCACTTGGATGTCTCGATAGCCACCAGTTCGCCAGGCGCTGAACGCGACCTTGGTCCCGTCGGGCGAAAATCTCGGGGTGTATGCTTGCTCGAAGCGTTCGCTCTCAACCAGAAGCTCCTGCGTCCCTTCGATGTCCTCGAGCTCCGCGATCCAAAGGCTCTGCGTGCTCGCTTCGTTTCGCACGTAGGCGATCCTGCGTCCGTCCGGCGAGATGTCCGGGTAGCGCGCGCGCAGGCCCTTCGTCAGCCGCTTTCGCTTCCAGGCTCGCTTCTGGTCCAGTCGAAAGAGGTCGTAGTAGCTGTAGACGTTCGTTTTATACGCATCGAACGAGTCGAAGTAGAGGTCGCCGTCCGGGTCCAGCGCAGGGTAGCTCTCGCCCGCGCTTCGGACGACCCGCTCGACCTCGTTGCCGCGGCGCAGGTTGAGTAGCCGGATCTGCGGATCACTACGCCCGTCTTGAACGTAGTACACGAGCCGGTCCGAATCTGCGAAGCGCAAGCCCCGGACGGTTTCTCCGTGGAACGTGACGCGGCGTCCCTGAGTCACGCCTTCGGCGCGCACCTCGGCATCCACTGCTCCGTATTGGACGCGCATGTCGTCAATCCACATTTGGTACAGCTCGCCAAATGTCTTTCCCGTCAGGCGTTTGCCCATCCGGTTCACGCTGAATGGAATCGCTCGCCGCCCGTACCAAGTCGCCATCTCCGCTAGGATCTCTTCCCCGTACTGGTCGACCAGCCATTGGATGAAGCGCGATCCGTACAGGTACCAGATGTCCCCGTGCGGCCAGTAGTCGGTCCGGTTGTTGAGCGTGTCGAAGTGCAGAATGTTCTCTTCGAGCACCGCCATGCGCATGTACATCTCGTACTGGGTAGACCGCATCCGCCCACCGGCCGTCTCTCTCGATTCCAGGTACGTCGCGATCCCTTCCAGAATCCATCGCGGCTGAAGGATGTTGGGAGCCCAGACTCTGCCGAGGATCTTGTTGATGACCGAGGGCAAGCCTCCGATGTTGTCCAGGTGCAGGATGTGGGCTTGCTCGTGCGTGACGAGCACCGTGAGCCAATCATCGAAGTCGCCGAGCACCGAAAGGTCTGCAGGCGCGCTCACGTAGAGGCGGATGACGTTGTAGTTCAGAGGATCGGCGCTTCCGTTGGCCGTGTCGATCTCGTCGGTCAGGACGATCTGAACCCGCTTCTTGACCTCGTGACCCAGCAGCGGTCCCAAGTTCGTGTTGGCCCGCTCCGCGATGGCCAAGACCCGGCGCGCGACCAGGGCCAGTGGCTCTGGGTAGTTGACCTCGAAATGCTCGCTCCGAACCGTCCGCCAGCGCCTGGACAGGTCCTTCGTCTGGGCCTCTGCCGAAATCGCCCCCAAAAGCCCCAGCAGAAAGGCCATCACAGCCGCCGCGCGGGCCATCGCTTACTTTCTAGCACGGGCGCGAGCGCCCCCCATAGCCATCTGTTCACCTTCAACTTGGGTCAAACCCTTGACCGCTGCCATTGCCAGCTCTTAGCCTTAAGTCTGATTCAAGCCGGTGGGTTCGCTACAATGGGGTCGGAACGAGGGGAGTTGGTCATCGAAGGTCTAACGTTGCCGTTGGCGCTACGTTTCATCTCTGGGAAGTACCAGGGCGGGGAGTTCCCGCTTCCTGACGACGGTGAGATTGTGATCGGCCGCTCGAGCGAGCTCGACATGGTGCTCGTAGAGGACATGGTTTCCCGGCGGCACGCGAAGATCTCTGTCGAGGGCGGCGACATCTTTCTCGAGGACCTCGGCTCGACCAACGGCAGCTTCGTCAACGGCGAAAAGATCTCCCGCACCAAGTTGGGCGAGGGCGACCGCATCCTGATCGGTACCAGCATCATCAAGGTAGTCGCCTCGGATGGTTCCTCGTCAGTCGACGACGCCAAGGCAAAAATGGATGCTGCCGCCGCGAGCGCACGTCCATCTCCCGGGAGCACGATGACTGGCTCCATTGCGGAGGTCGCCCTACCGGACCTCCTCCAGTTGTTCTCCGCTTCGAAGAAAACAGGCGTTCTGCAGATCACAACCGAAACCGACGTCGGCTCGATCTACCTCGACGAGGGCATGGTGCAGTTCGCCGTCGTGAACGGCGACGAGTCGGTGCCGCCCGAGAAATCTTTCTACCGTATCCTCGTCTGGGACAAGGGGACGTTCGATCTCCTTCCCAAAGTCGAGCGCACGTTCCCGAACGAAATCAAGAGCAGCGTAGAAGGCCTGCTCATGGAAGGCATGCGCCAGCTCGACGAGATGCGCCGCCTCGGAGACGCGCTCCCTCCCTTGCAGGCGTTGGTTAGCGTCGCCAGTCCGATGGAGATACCGCTCCGCGACGCGTCGCCGGACGAGCTCGACATCATCCAGCTCGCGATCAACCACGACACGCTCGTCGAAATGATGAACCACGGCGGCAAAGCTGACCCTGAGATCGCCGAGGTCGTGGTGACCTTGCTCGACAAGGGCTACCTCGTCCGCGACTAGTCGGCGTCCGGCAAATCTTCCGGGTGCCTCACTGCCCGAAGTACTGGCGGAGCGCCTGGTACGCGCTGGTCAACGATCCGCTCAGCTCCTGCGCGGCTTCGTGACGCTCCGGATGCCCTTCGTGCTTTTCCGGGCTGTACCGGTCGCGGAGCCGCTTGTACGCGCGTTCGATTTCGGGCCAGGTCGCCCCGGGGCTGAGCTCGAGATTGGCCAGGTACTGCTTCACCCGCCTCCATGTCGGCTTCGGGCTGGTCGCTAGCGGCGCCCCGCGCCGTCGTGCCTGCTCCTCGCGCAGCTCCTCGTTGCTCAGGTCGGCGAGCTTCTTTCCGGACGGCCCAAACGGCCCCTCGCTCAACCGGCTCATGAGCTCGTGGCGCCATGCAAGGTCAGTAGTCGCACGAGCAGGTCTTCGGAGTAATTCGTCAGTTTCGTGAAGGCGACGCCCATTCCGGACGGGTCTTCCTGGACGCGAACCACCTGGCCCGAGCCCTCGATCGTCTCGACGTCATCCATGATCACGGTGAAGGTCAGATGCACCTCGGTGCCGACCGGCAAAGGTTCCTTCGAGCGGATGAACACGCCCGTGCGAGATACGTTGGTCACATACTCGTGCACGAACGCGTCGAACGACTCGAACTCTTTGTTGATCGTGACCCGCTGCTCGCTGCGTTGACCGTCATCGTTGCTCATCGAAACGTCAGTCTCCCGTCAGGTCGAACTGCTCCAGATGATAGTCGTTTCGGGGGTTCAATTCGATGCGCCGTTGAAAGCGCCGGGCGGCCTCGGCGACCGAGGCTTTTTCCTCGCGCTCCAGCATATCGCAAACGGCCGGGTGGGCGCTGATCACGATTTTGTAGCCGGGCAAGGAATCTCGCTCGCGCCGCATCTGGCGGAAGATTTCGTGGCAGATCGTTTCTTTGGACTGAAGAAGGCCGGTTCCGTCACAGAAGAAACATGGTTCGTAGAGTGTTCGACCCAGCGATTGCCTCGTTCGCTTTCGGGTCATCTCGACCAAACCAAGCTCGCTGATCCGAACCGCGGTCGTTCGTGACTTGTCCTTCTTGAGTGCCGCCAACAGCGCCTTGAACACCTTCTCTCGATGGGCGTGACGCTCCATGTCGATGAAGTCCAGAACGATGAGGCCGCCGATGTTTCGGAAGAGGAGCTGGTAGGCGATCTCGCGCACGGCCTCGAGGTTGGTTTGCAGAATCGTCTGCTCGACGTCCCGCCCCTTGCCAGTGAAGCGCCCGGTGTTGACGTCGATCGCGGTCAGCGCTTCCGCCTGATCGATCACCAGGTGACCACCCGAGGGCATTTGCACCTTGCGAGAGAGCGCCCGGGTGATCTCTTCTTCGATCCCGTACTCGTCGAATAGGGGCTCGTCGCCTTCGTAGAGTTGAACGTCGTTCGCTCGCTCCGGCAGGAAGAGCGTCAGAAACTCCTTGAGCCGCTGATACTCGTCGC
>JBLYYU010000238.1:0-3392 GCA_048550275.1 Polyangiales bacterium | reverse complement strand
TCGACGAAGAGGGCCGATTCGACATCGATGGCTACCGGCAGGCGATTCGCGTCCTGATCACCGCCATGGACATCGCGGTCGACTTCGCGAGCTACCCGACCCAGGAAATCGCCAAAAACAGCCACAATTTCAGGCCTCTCGGCCTGGGCTACGCCAACCTCGGCACCTTGCTGATGCAGCTCGGGATTCCCTACGACAGCGACGAGGGGCGGACGATCTGCGCGGCGCTCACGTCGATCCTCTGCGGCCACGCCTACGCGACCTCTTCGGAGATCGCTGCGAGCAAAGGGCCGTTCGGAGGTTTCCAGCGCAACCGTCAGCCGATGCTGCGCGTCATGGGCAAGCACCGTGAAGCAGCGTATCGCATCAACCAGGCCGGTGGCCCGGGGATGACCGACGAAGATCCGACCGCCTGTCCGCCCGAGCTGATTCAAGCGGCGCAGGAAGACTGGGATTTGGCGTGCAAACTCGGCGAGCTCTACGGCTACCGCAACTCACAGACCACGGTGCTCGCGCCGACCGGAACGATCGGCCTTCTGATGGACTGCGACACCACCGGTATCGAGCCGGACTTCGCCCTGGTGAAGTTCAAGAAGCTCGCCGGCGGCGGTTACTTCAAGATCGTCAACCAGAGCGTCCCGAACGCGCTGAAGCGGCTCGGCTACACCGAGGCTCAGCTCGCCGATATCGTCTCCTACGTCACCGGGACGAACACCTTCACGGGTGCGCCGCACTGCGGACGCAAGGCTCTACTCGAGAATGGGCTCACCGAGCGCGAGATCGAAAAGGCCGAGGATGCGCTTAGGGGTGTCTTCGACGTTGGCTTCGCGCTGGCGCCCTGGATCATCGGGACCGAGGCCTACGAACGACTAGGCATCGAGGCGGATACGTACAACAAGCCTGGCTTCCACCTGCTTCGTTTCTGGGGACACAGCGACAAGGAGATCGGCGAGATCAACGACGTGGTCATCGGCCGCATGACGGTCGAAGGCGCGCCTCATCTTCGAGCCGAGCACCTGCCGGTATTCGACTGTGCGAATCGCTGCGGCAAGATCGGGGAGCGCTTCCTCGAGCCGATGGCGCACGTCCACATGATGGCCGCCGCCCAGCCGTTCCTTTCCGGCGCGATTTCCAAGACCGTGAACCTGCCGCCCGAGGCGACCATCGAGGACGTAGAGGAGATCTACGAGGAGGGTTGGAAGCTCGGCCTCAAAGCGATCGCCCTCTACCGTGATGGCTCGAAGTCCTCGCAGCCGCTCAATACCAAGCAAGACAGCAAGAGCGAGGAGGCTGAAGAAGCGACCGACGCCAAAGCGCTTGCGGCGGCACCCATGCAGGCAATCGAGGCTCCGGTTCAGGAGTGGCTCACGCCGCCGACCACCCGGCGCCACCGGCTTCCGAAGAAGCGCAGCGGCTTCACCCAGGAAGCGCGAATCGGCGGACACAAGGTCTTCCTCCGCACCGGTGAATACGTAGACGGCTCACTCGGCGAGATTTTCGTGGACATGCACAAGGAGGGCGCGGCGTTCCGCTCCCTGATGAACTGCTTCGCGATCAGCGTCTCGATGGGGCTCCAGCACGGTGTTCCGCTCGACGCCTACGTTCGCCAGTTCACCTTCACGCGGTTCGAGCCGCAGGGCATCGTCGAAGGTCACCCGAACATCAAGTTCTCCACGTCGATCATCGACTACGTCTTCCGCGTCCTCGGGGTCGAGTACCTGCAGCAGTACGACTTCGCGCAGGTGCCGCCGAAGGAAGAGCAGGAAGAGCTCCAGAACCCAACCGACGTGGCCGCGGTGCACCGTCTGGAAGGGACGCAGCCGAGTGAGCCGCCGCCCGCCATCGAGCCGGCCGAGCAGGTCACGTTTGGCTTCGACGACGGGGCCCATCAGGGCAACGCCCTCGACCAGCAACTCGGTGAGATGATGGGTGACGCGCCGATGTGCGATAAGTGCGGGCACATCACGGTGCGCAATGGGGCTTGTTACCGCTGCCTGAACTGCGGCAACTCCATGGGCTGTTCCTGACGGGCCGGAGTCACACCGTTCAGCGGCTTTCCTCCTAGGGGCCCCGTTGCGGAATACGGACGTATTCCTCACTCTGCCCCTGCGGGGGCGCTCGCCAATCAGCGCGACTCCGACCCGTCAGGTCGGGGCCCGCTAGGTCAGCCTGGAAGTCCGATAATCAATAATAGGCCGAGTGCCCAAACGCAGAGCACCCCGATTAGAGAACGCATTGCAACCTCACGGTTTTACGAGACCCGTCACCGCGGGTCCCTATATTGAGATGCTGGGTCCGCTGCGAACCGCTTTCTATACGTAATTCTTAACTTTTTCATGGACGCAGAAGATGCGCTGCGTCCCCCCAAAAAGTGACGCATAAGTATTGGGTTTTTCCCGAATCCGGGATCTCGGCGCAATCTCTGCGCACGAGATTTCTTCTGACCTGGGAAGGAATGGCCTACGGCTCCCGCTCGCAACCTCGACACGGTCCATGGTCCACGGGGCTACGGTGCTTTGCCGTAGCGGACGCGCAGCCTTACAACGGGCCCGCAGTGATGGTTCCGTTCTACAAGTACGAAGGTCTCGGAAACGACTTCCTAATCATCGAGAAGGAAGCGCTCGGTGAAATGGGCTTGTCGACCGAGCAGGCGATTGCGCTTTGCGATCGACACCGCGGAGTCGGTGGGGACGGTGTTCTCGTCGTCAATGTCGACGCGCCGTCGATGCACGTGATCAACTGCGACGGCTCGGTCCCCGAGATGTGTGGGAACGGGATTCGCTGCGTGGCTCTGCACCTGGCCCGCAGAGCCGGGCAGCGCGCACTCGAGGTCACGATCGAGACGCTGGCGGGCCCGCACCAGTGCAAGGTCGACAACCGTCCCGGCAAGGAGTCCGTCGCTGTCGAGATGGCGCCGCCGTCTTTGTTGCCTGACGACCTGCCGCTACGAGCCAATGCGCCTTGGGTTGACCGAGCACTCGTCGTCGAAGGATGGACGGTAAACGTCACAGCCGTATCGATGGGCAACCCCCATGCGGTTACTTTCGACGAGCTCGGTAAGGCGCGCTTCGAGCTCGGCCCCGCGATTCAAGCTGACCTCCATTTCCCCGAAGGCGTCAACGTCGGCTTCGTTTCCGAGCTCGATGGCGATGGCATGCGTCTCGATGTGCTCGAGCGAGGGGCGGGCTGGACCCAGGCCTGCGGCACGGGTGCATGCGCCGCAGCGGTCGCCGCTGTCGAAACCGAACGCGCACCGCGCCGCGAACCGCTGAACGTCCGCTTACCTGGCGGCGTCCTGGCAATCACAGTCCGTGCGCCCGGCGAGCCGGTGCTCATGCAAGGGCCGGCTCGGCTCGTCTTTGGCGGCGAAATCGAGCTCTAGCTCCGCTATT
>JBLYYU010000237.1:0-6058 GCA_048550275.1 Polyangiales bacterium | reverse complement strand
GTGCACGTGCGGCAACAGCGGTTGCCTCGAACGGTGGCTCGCCATCCCACGCATCGACGCCCATCTCGCCGAACCCGGCGCTGATCGTCAAGCCGTTCTGATCGAAGCCGGACGCCGACTCAGCATCACGCTGGCACTCGGCGACACCGTGCAGCGCGAAGACCTGGGCGACGCTCATCCATCGAAAAAGGCTGGCAAGATCGCCGAAATCCCGGAGGGTCGCTTCGACCTGGACGCGTATCTCACCCAGGTCGAGAAGGAACTGCTGCTTCGCGCGCTCGATCAGGCCGGTGGCGTCCGCAAAAAGGCCGCCGAGCTGCTCGGCATGAGCTTCCGACAGTTCCGATATCGTTTGGCAAAACACATTTCGCCCGAAGTGGGCGATGTGGCCGGCGATTGATATACTGAGCGCCGGAGGATCTTCCTTGTCGAGTCACTCGCGAAGCGCAGGCTTCACTATCATCGAGCTCATGATCGGCGTCGCGATCGTCGGAATCATGGCCGCGGTCGCGCTACCGTCGTTCAAGTTCTACGTCTACAAAGGGCGTGTCTCCGAAGCGGTGACGATGCTCAACGGGATCAAGAACCGGCAGGAAGCCTACCGAAGCCGTTTCGGCCAATACGCTGCGGTAAACGGCGCGAACTGGGGTAATTTCACGCCGGCGGCCGTCCCGGGCAGAGAGCCCGTCGTCTGGCCGAGCTCCCCCAATTGGGAAGAGCTCGGCGTGTCAACGCCCGGCTTCGTGCGGTTTCGCTACGCGACCATCGCGGGCCCACCGCAATCTGGGGTCCCGCCGGGTAGCAATATCGACGATTCGACTTTTTGGTACGCTGCGCAGGCTGAAGGTGACCTCGACGGCGACGGCGAGACCTTCCTTCTGGAGGTGTATTCACAGTCGCGCAGGATGTTCAACAGCGCCGTTGGCAGAGGGGGATGGGAATGAAGAGGAGCCAAGGATACACGATCACTGAGCTCATGATCACCGTGGTGATCATCGGCGTCTTGGCCATGATCGCCATCCCGACCTTCACCTCGTACATCTACAAGGCTCGCGTGACAGAGGCGGTGAACTTCCTCGGCCAGATCAAACAGCGGCAGGACTCCTATCGCAACGAATTCGGGCGATATTGCCCGGTCGACGGGGATGACTTCGGCACCGCCGTCTGGAACCCGAACTTCATTCCGGGCAGCGAGCCCTGGGTTTGGGTGCCCACCGACACTTGGCGCCAGCTCGGCGCTTCGCCTGACGCGCCAGTTCGTTTTCAGTACGCGACCATCGCGGGGTTCCCGGGCGACGCGGCTCCAGCAGGCACCGGCATCGACATCGGTGATCATTGGTTTGTGGCCCGTGCGCAGGGTGATCTGGACGACGACGGCGAGGACTTCTTCCTCGAAATCTACTCTCAGTCGACCCACATTTTTAACAGTGCAGTTGAAAAAGGTGGGTGGGAGTGACAATTTCCGTCACCTCCGGGTGACGAAATCTGTCCCTCAGCGACCAATCTCGGCATCCCTCCAGTCAGATTCGTCAATAATTTCCACGGAACACAGGGATCCGGGACAATCGGCACGGCAGTTGCATTGTCTAGAAGCAACTCTGATTTATGCGGGCGCTGAGCCCGGGGGAAAGGGAACTGGATAATGAACAAGCTACTTTCGAAGAAAGAGGGCTTCACCCTCATCGAGCTGATGATCGTCGTGGCCATCATCGGCATTCTCGCCGCGATCGCCATTCCGGCATTCATCAACTACGTGAAGCGTTCGAAGACCTCTGAGGCGAACGCGAACATCAAGACGATGTTCCAGGGTGCGGCGACGTACTACGAGCAAGAGAACTGGACCGGCGGCCTTCCGGCTCCCGGCGACACCATGGACAATGTCTCGCACTGCACCATCAACAGCGGCTCGATGGAGAACGATCCTAGCGACAACAAGCGAGTCATCGCTTGGGAGAACGAGGACGACAACCTTCAGTTCCAGGCGATGAACTTCGCCCCCGCTGACGGCCTTTACTACGCGTACGGCGTGACCACCGCGGCCGCCAGTGTTTGCGGCAACGCCGCCGGCTCGGCCCTCTACACCTTCTACGCCTTGGGCGACCTTGACGGAGACGGCACCCAGTCGGAGTTCCGCTTGGAAGCGGGCTCGAACAACGACAACGTCCTTTACCGGGCGCCGGCCATCCAGCAGATCAGCCCGCTCGAGTAATCTCGCTCGGATGACGACTGGAAAGGCCGCGGCATTCGTCGCGGCCTTTTCCGTTTTAAGGGGCAGGTTGCAGGCTTGCGATATACTCGAGTGGTGAGGATCGCTTCCCGATTCACTGCCGTCTTGGCCAGCGTAGCGCTGCTCGCAGGCGTCTGGTCGTTGCGGGGCCGGGCGATGAACCATTACCTCGATACGCAGGCGTACGAAGACATCTACTACCTGCCGCCTCCACACTGGCTCGAGGTCATGAGTCTTGGTCACCGCAGTGCGCTCGCGGACTTGATTTGGCTTCGCGCCCTCGTCTACTTCGGGGAAGAGTTCGCTCAGCAAGGCGCCGTGCGGCACGTATTCAACTACGGGGAATCGATGCTCGCCCTCGACCCGGACTTCAAGCGCGTCTACGGCTGGGTGGGCATGGCCGGTATCTACACCCCGACCGGCAGCTCGACCGGGGTCATGGAAAAGGCGATCGATGTGCTTCGACGCGGGACCGAACGGTTCCCCGACGACCCGGACCTCGCCTGGGACGCCGGAGCGACCATCATCCATGAGCTGCTTCCCAATTTGCCAAAAGACGACCCGGACAGAGAGCGAATCGAAGCCGAGGGGCGGGAGCTCATGATGGCCGCAGCTCGGCTCGGCGGGGGGCCGGCCTGGCTCGTGCTCACCAACGCGACCTCACTTCGGAAGCTGGGAGAGACCGACCGCGAGCTCCGACACCTCGAAGAGATGTACGCGGTCGTCAGCGACACCAAAGTCAAAAAGCTAATTCAGCTGCGGCTCTCACAACTCCGAGACCAGGCTTACGCAGAGGCCTTCCGTGCAGCCAACGAGGAATTCGAGCGGCGGCGCCAGGAGGACTTCCCGTACTTGCCCTCGACGCTCTACTTCTTCGTAGCCGACCCGATCGAAACAACGGCCGCTTTCGATGAACGGGGCTAGAGTCTTGCCAAACCGACGCCCTCCTCTCAAAGTCTCGTCGTCTTGTCCCGCGGCCGCCCCAGATTGAGCCTCGTCGAGGCGGCGCTCCTGCTTTGTATCGCCGCGATCGTGCTCGCCGTGTTCGTGCCTGCGTTCATTCATCGGGTGCGGACCAACAAGATTAGCGAGGCGGCCGAGCTTCTCCAGGAGATGCATGATCGCGCTGCGGCGTACTACGAAACGTCCTGGGGCGCTAAGAAGCGCTTCTGCCTGCCGCCGGGCGCCGGTCCGACACCGGCATCGCCCTCCGTCGACCTCGTCGACGTCGAGTTCGCGGCTGAGGAGCAGACAGGCCACGCGAGTTGGGCAGCGCTTGGTTTCCAGCCCGAACGGCCGCTGCGGTACAGCTACAGCTATCGACCGAGCCATCATGGCTGCGACCTGCCGACCGAGGGCGAGCGGCGCACCGTCTCGTTTCGAGCGGAGGGCGACCTCGACGGCGACGCCGTCTTGTCGACCTTCGAACGCCGGGCCGAGATCGAGGCGGACGGGCTGCAACCGGTCGGCGCGCTGCACGTTCACCAACGCGTCGAGTAGTGCTTCACGCGACTCTATTTCGAGCTTCCGGATGCGATCTGCGCTTCCGCGTTGACCAGGGCGGTCATGATCTCGCCCGAGGCTCGCTGAAGCGCGGGCGGCGTCCCTGCGCCGAAGCGATCCGGGTGCAGGTCTCGAACCAGCTTCCGCAGCGCCACGCGCGCATCCCGTCCGCCGGCGTCCTCTGGAAGATCGAGAAGCGCATGCGCCGTGGCCTGCCGTCGCAACTCTCGGCGCTTGCGGAGTAGAAGCGGATACGAACCGTTCGCCCGGGGGCTGGCGCCGCCGAGCAGCTTCAGCATCCAGAGGAACCGATAGCCGGGCCAGCCACAGCCGGCGAGAATCATGAGATCATCGGCGGGCACACCCCGACGTAGCCAGACCAGAACCGCCGTTTCCTCCGGCCGGAGCTCGACTCCAGTCACGAGGGCCTCGCCGGCCGGGCTGAGACGGTATTCCGAGCTCCCGAGCTGCGCCCTCACGCTGGCAGGGTCCACGCGCTTCACCGCGACGCGCATTGCGTGAAGGGCAAGGCTCCTCGCCGGTAATGGCTCACGCAGCTTCCAGCAGTCCGGGGCCGATTCGGCACGAACGAGCCGAAGCACGATCCCGTCCCAGGCGCACATGCCGACGACGAGCTCGAGCGCCTGGCGATGCGATGTGGCAACGCGCCGATCGACGTTCGCTCCGGCCAAGCAGCCCGCCTCGAAAGACAAGATGGCGCGTCGCCCTTGAGCCTGTACGTAGAGGCTTCCGGTCGCGCCCGTGCGGTCGAGCCCGATCAGGACGCGGCAGACGGTCGTGGCGCTAGGGAGCGCTCGCATGGATCCCGGATATGCGATCCATGGGGAGCTGGCTAGTTTTCAGCGCGACGCAGCGTAGCGGGGGTCGCCAGGACGCAGAGCGAGCGCATTTCGAATCTGTGCGAAGCGCGCGGACACAGACGTGGCCGCCACCCCGTACCGGCGTGCGACCTCAGCCTGCGTGCAGCCAGAACGCTGCTCGACGACGGCAATCGCGTACTCGAGCGCAGCGGCAAGAACTTCGGGCTTGGTGACGCGGAGCTCGCAGTGCGCTTGCATGTCGGACCAGAGTTGCGTTGCCCGCTCGATCTCCTCGCGGGAGTACCCGGCTTCGCCCATTTTGAGTTGCACGGTTTCGGCGACTCGATCGCTTGGTGGCCGACGCACGGTCGCGGTTGCAGCCGGCGTGCCGCTGGCTCCAGCTTCGATCCATTCGAGCAGCGCGCTATGATCCGGGTTGCAAGGCCCCTTCTCGCGGGCGAGCTCTGCGAGCGTCTGTGCTTCATCGAGGTCACCTAGTCGCGCGACGCAATGCGCGAGCGAGCCGATGATCTCGTCGTGCTCCGGTTCGAGCTCGCACGCGCGCCGAAGATGCCGTTCCGCGCCCCGCGGATCATCGAGCGCGACGTCCATCAGGTGACCGAGGTTGTGGTGATACCATGGAGTTTGTGGCGCCAGCCCCGAGGCTTCGCGATACGAACGCACGGCGACACGGTAGTTGCCGAGCAAAGCGTGGCATAGCCCCATCAAGGCATGAAGGATGTCGTCCTCGGGACAGAACCCGAGCACCCGCCGCAAGTGGAGCGCCGCCTTCCATGGGTTGTCTTCGAGATAGAGCTCGGCGAGATGACGATGCGCGAAGAGCGAGGCGTCACTGCCCTCATCCGCGGCGGACACGAGCTTGGTGAGCAAACCCTCGGCGCGCTTGGACGACGCTTCGAGAGCTTCTTCCGCTTGCTCCCAAAGTTCTTCGACCGTGCGTGCCCCGCTTGCCATCTGCATTCGTATAGCTGGTCGTTTTTTTGAACGCAAGACTCGTCGCGCACACATCAGTCCATCAAACGTGACGTGAACCGTCCGTGACTACGGTATCAACCGTGCGGTGCACCAACGTGAGCGCGCCTCGGGCTTGCTTCATGGAAACTGCGCATCACGCGTTGTTGAGGTATGCTTGACGGGCTCGACCGCCCATGGGTCGAGAGATTGCGAAACCACGATGGTTGAAGAATTCGACGAAAACGACCCCAGCACCACCGATCAAGGCGAACGGGAGCGTCGTTGGTCTGAAGGCGTGCTGCGGGAGACGCTTCGAAAGGCAGTCGAAAAAGGGATCGAAGCCGGCGTTGGGACACTTCGAAGCGCTGACAGCGCACTTCGTGGCGTTACGCAGGATGGCAAGCTTCCAAAAGAGCTGATCGGTTACGTCTTCGCGTCGGTCGACGAAACCAAGAACGCTGTGGTGCGAGGCGTTGCCAAAGAGGTCCGCGATTTCCTCGAAGCTACCGATATCGCTGGCGAGTTTTACCGC
>JBLYYU010000236.1:0-7615 GCA_048550275.1 Polyangiales bacterium | reverse complement strand
GGCGAGGATTTCGTCGCGCTCGCGACCAAGAACAGCGACGATCAGGTAACCGCCAAGAAGGGCGGCGACATCGGTTTCCTTCGTAAGGGCACGATGCCGGCAGCCTTCGACGAGGCCCTGTTCGCGATGGAGGTCGACCAGATCTCCGAAGTCATCGAGACCCCCTACGGTTTTCACGTGATTCAAGCGGTCGCTGTTCGAGAAGGGGATGTCGCGGTCGATGAGGCCAAGAAGGAGCTCGCCGAAGGGCTTTACCGAAGCGACTGGCTGGACGCCAAGGCGCACGAGGCAGCAGCGAGCGCGTTGTCAGCCTGGCGCGCCGGTGCAGACGACGAAGCGCTCGGGCAGAGGCTCGAGGCCAACGCCGCCAAGCAGGGAGAGTCGGCGCTCACGCCGAAGCTCGAAGAAACGGTCGACTTCGGTCGTTCCGATACCCCGGTGCCGGGAGTGTCGACCGCCGCTCTCCTCGACTCGGTGTTCTCGCTGGCCGAAGGCGAGACCTTCCCCGAAGGGCCGGTGAAGCTCGGCCGCGAGTGGCTGATCTTTCGATTGGTCGATCGGGAGCGCCCGAACGAAGAAGAGTTCACTGACTCGGTTCGCGAGTCGACGCGCGAGATCCTTCAGACGCTCAAGAAGCGTGAGACGGTAGACCTCTACATCCAGCAGCTCCGCGCCAAGGCGACCGCCGATAAGGCGCTGCGGGTCAACCAGCTTCAGCCCCAGGATGGCCGTAGCTAAGGGCACGAGCCTTCCCGAGCTGCCGACCGAGCCGTTCACGCTCGGCAACGGCCTTCGGGCACGCCTCGTTCCACTGCCACACCTGCAGTCTGCGACGGTCTCATTTTTCGTCCGGGTGGGCTCCCGCTACGAGAACGCCGAGACCAACGGTCTGAGTCACTTCCTCGAGCATATGCTCTACCGGGGAACCGAAACGCACCCGGAAGCCCACGAGCTCAACTTGGCGATTGAAGAGCTCGGAGGCACGCTCGACGCGGCAACGCATGTCGATTTCACGAGCTACGACCTCACCCTGCCTCCAGAGACGATCGCGCAGGGAGTCGCGATCCTCGGCGAAGTCCTGCAACAACCGCTACTGACCTCGCTCCGTACTGAAAAGCAGATCATCCGAGAGGAGATCTTGGAAGATCTGAACGAAGACGGAAAGCAGATCGACGTAGACAACGTCTCACGCCTACTGCTCTATCCGGACCACCCGCTCGGTTTCTCGATCGCCGGCCCGATCGACAATCTGGACCGCTTCGAAACCGAAGATCTCCGCCGCCACCACCGTGAGCACTACAGCGCGCTCAACTCGCTCCTCTGCGTAGCCGGCGCTTTCGATCCCAATGAAATCGCTGCGGTGATTCGTGGGAACTTCGACGGCATGGCGGCAGGCCGGGCGATCCATCCCGGTGGCTTGCCAGCACGGCCGCCTTCGGAGCGTTTCTCATACGTGCACGAGCACGGAAGCCAAACCGAGGTTCGCCTGTCCTTCCACACGCCGGGCATCGCCAGCCCCGAAGCGCCCACTCTGCTCCTCCTCGATCGAGTCCTCGACGACGGCCTGAGCACGCGCGTGCATCGAACCATCTGCGAAGAACGCGGCCTCGCCTACGAAGCCTTCGCCGGCAACGACGCGCTCGAGGATTGCGGTGTCTTCGACTTCGGCGCCTCGGTCGAGCACAAGAAGGCACCCCTGCTGGTCGAGGCCGTCTGCGAACTGATCTCCGAGCTGCGCGAGCACCCGCCGACCGAAGAAGAGGTCGACAAGGCCAAGCGCCGCTATCTCTGGGACCTCCGAACCGTTCGAGACGACCCGGAAGACGCGTCGCACTTCGTAGGAGGCAGTGCGCTCTTTGGTCTGCCCGAACAGGTCGGAGCCGTGGCGGAGCGGGTTCAACGAGTGAGCCCCGATGACATACAGACAGCGGTGCAGCGCTACCTCAGCCCCGACAACGTGTACCTGACCTGCGTCGGCGTGCTCGACGATGGCCTGCTCTCGGACGTGCGCGGCCTCGTCGGCGCTTAGCCGTCGAGGTTCACCCAGTGCGCCTGCCCGTCGGGCCCCCACTCCTTCTTCCAGAGAGGGACGGTCTCTTTGATCCGGTCGATGGCGTCACGGCAGGCGCTGAACGCATCGCCCCGGTGCGCTGCGCTCGCTGCCAGACAAACCGCCACATCGCCGATGGCGAGCTCTCCGACACGATGGACCGCCGCTATCCGCACGCCAGGATACTCCGCGGTGACCGCTTCGAGAACGCGCATCATCTCCCGGTGTGCGAGACTCTCGTGGGCTTCGTAGTCGAGCCGCGCGACCTGTTTTCCATTGGCGTGGTCGCGAACGACTCCGTGGAAGATGCAGATGCCTCCTGCCCCCGGATGCTCGACCGCCTTGCGAACCTGATCGAGCGAGATCTCCTCCGAGCTCACGCGGCAAAGAACCACGGGTGAGCCACCTGCGACAGGCGGCAAGACGTCGACGCGATCACCATCTCGAAGCGCCAGCGAGTCGTCGACGAACTCACCGTTGACCGCCAACCTCATCCGCGAGAGAAATCCCGCCAATGACGGGAAGCGATCGCTGAGCAGCTGGCGCAACTCGTCCTGCGGGAGGCTCGTCGGCTCGACTTCGAGCTTCGTACCCGGGCACCCCGCAAGCTCCTTGGCGGCAGCGTAGAAATGGACATCCACGTTCATCTGTCTCGAAGAGCCTAGCAGGCAGCGAAATGCGGGCAGCTCGGCGGCGCGTGGTAGAGTCACTATGCGTGAACGAGCTCAGTTTGAACCTGATTTTCTGGTTTGTCGTCGTAGGCCTCGCCGGCACGATGCTCGCGGTTCCTCAGCCCGTCGACCCCTGGGAGATGCCGAGCCTGGTGCTCGACCGCGCCGAAGTGGCCGACGCGATCGACCTCGACCGGGCACTCGCGAAAGAGACGCCCGATTCGGATGAAGCGCGGGCTCTCAGGAGCCTCTTTCTCGAACACGGTCGTGCAGAGGCCAATCCACCATACGAACGCCGTGAGTACGACCGGCGACAGGTGCAGATTCACGAGGCGATGACGGCCTTTACGAACACACATGGAAAGGGCTCGCTCGCTGCGATGAGGGCTGACGCAGTCGAACACGCGGTTCGCCTCCTGGGCGAAATTGGTTTCGACGCCCGCGATGACGAAACCGGTATCATTGGCGGTTTCACTCAGATCCTCGAGCAGTACGGCGCGGTTCGCGACGGTGTGCTCCTCGCTCCACCGCTCACGCCTCGCGTCTTGTACAAGGCCAGATGGAATTCGGTGCATCGCCTCCCTTTCGCGGAGGGTTTTTCTCGGATCGAGAAGCAGGCCTACTGGGGTTGGCTGGCGCTCCATGCCTGGGGCAAACCTCTCCAGAAGCGCCGCGAAGCACTGCTGGCGTACCGTGACGCAGGAGGAATCGGATCCGAAGAAGCCAAGGCTCTTTTCGACGTCCTGCAAGGTCGCCTGGACGAAGCTGAAGCTGAATTGACCCAACTCTATGAGTCGACCGGCCAACTTCGTCTGCGAAATAACGCCATTGGGGTACTTCACTCGACGCTTTTACGCCGAGGACCCCCATGATACGTGCCTGCGAGTGGACACGAAATTGCCCTTCCCCTAGCCTGAAGGTTCCGAACGGTCGGACAGATTCGAGCAAGGCGTGAAAGTCGACCTCAAGAAGAGCCTCTTCATTCTTCCCAACCTCTTCACACTCTCGAGTGTGTTCTGCGGTTACAACGCCATCCTCATCCTCTCGGACCGACCCACCTCGGACGATTTCTATCGTGCGGCGCTCCTGATCGTTCTCGCCTTGTTCTTCGACGGAATCGACGGACGGGTCGCCCGTTTGACCAAGACACAGACCGCGATCGGAGTGCAGCTCGACTCCCTGGCAGACGTGGTCTCGTTCGGCGTCGCGCCCGCGATTTTGGTCTACCACTGGTCGCTCGCGGAACTTGGAACCGCCGGCATGGTCGTTGGGTTTCTATTCGTCGCGGCCGGCACGGTCCGGCTCGCGCGGTTCAACGTCAGTTCGACCGGCGACGACGGGCAGCCTCATCGGCCGGGCAAGTACACCCAGGGGCTTCCAATTCCAGCTGCAGCGGGGATCCTGATTTCGATCGTCGTGGCGAACACGCTCACCGGAAAGCTGCCCTTCTCTCCCTTCCTGATTTCGGTCCTCGTCATCGCTTTGTCGATTTTCATGGTGAGCGCGATGCCCTTCCGCTCCTTCAAAGACCTCCGGCTCAATCTCCGAACGATCCTTTTCATCACCGTGGCCCTGGGGGTCACCGTTTGGATCGCCCTGACGATTCACCCGTCCATGGCGCTGGTCTGGCTCCTCGCCGCGTACGTGATCATCGGCATCGTCGAGAGCCTCATCGTTCTGATGAACAAGGCGCGCGCGGGCATCGACAAAGCCAGCCACCGCTCCGCCTAGCCGCTAGTTCTGCAGGGTGGTTGGGGCGTTTGCGCGTTGCGGATTCTCATAGACCGAGATGATGGGAACCCCGTCGTAGCGAAGCACGAACGCGGGCTGCGCCGTTCCGAACGCAACCCAGGCCTGATAGTCGACCTCGGCGAAGTGAGCCTCGTGATGTACCAGGACCAAATCCGCCGCGCCCATCGTCCGTTCCGCACGGATGTTCGACGGGAGCACACCGTCCCGCTGCATCATGCTCCAAGCGCCGTGCGTCGTATCGCAGGTCCAAACCGACCCACCTTCGGGCAGCCTCTTGGTGATCCAATTCGCCAAGCTCCCAGTGGTGAACCCCCAGAACTGCCGGTTCATCCCCAGGTCGGCTGCGCCCGGGACTCCGCCCGCGATTGGCGTGTAGTGAGACAGACCGAACGGATGACTGTGCGCAGTCTCCGCGACGCCAGGCAACAGGCAAAGCGTCATCAGCCCAAGAGACAGCCAGCGTTTCCCCCGAACGAAGGACAGCTCCGCTTGCCCGAGGACGGCCACGAAACCCCAGCCTGCGAATAGCGCGAGGAAGGGGTACGCGGTGATCCAGTGCTTGGTGCCTCCGAAGATCGGAGTGCTCGGAAGCGCGATTGCGAGCATGGGCGCGATGGCGCAACCAAACCAAAGAAGCTCTGTCCTTCGCAGCCCCAGAAGGCCCGGCTTCATCCGAGCCGGAAGACGAAGCGCATCGCGCCGATGGTAGATGCCGACGAGCGACAGGGCGAGCACCGTGAGAGACACCGTGAAGAGGGTCATCACGAAAGGAACCGACACCGGCAGCGGCGGCTCGAAATAGCTCACACCGAAGTACTCGTACGTGTAGTGAACGTGTCGCAGGTGGAAACTCACGTACGCGAGCAAGCGCTTCGCGGTCTGGTGCCAGAGCCAGGGCCAAGACGCGATCAAGACCAACGGCCCAATCAAGATCATCGAGGGTAGCCAGGCCCAGGATGAGAGTTCGCCGCGTCCCGCTCGCGTCTGATCACGCCGGACCCACAGGAAATGGATCAGGAAGACGCCTGGAAGGATCCAACTGTTGTGCTTCGTCGCCAGGGCGAGACCGAACACGAGCCCGAGAAGAGGCGCCCAGCGCCTATCCGCCAGGGAACGCCAGTACATGTAGGCGCTCAATGCGACCAACAGCGCGATCGGTATGTCGAAGCAGACGAGGTGACTGTGATAGAAAACGCGCGGCATCGACGCGAACGCCAGTGCCGCGAACAACGCTCCCTCCCGGCGCATGACCGCCGCACCCCAGGCGTAGATCAGCCAAAGCAGAAGCCCGGCGGTCAGGGCGCCCGGAAACCGGAACGCGAGCGACTCGCGCGGAAACAGGCCGAGCTGATTCTGCGCGAGCCAGCTCCAGGCGAAGCTCAGCTTCATGAACGGCGGGTGCTCCCAGTTGTAGGCCCATGCCCGGTCGATGCTCTCGGGAGTGAACGCAGTCGCGGGTTCGTTGAAAACCTGGGTCACCCAGCCCGCGTAGTTCTTCGCAGCGTGGACGTAGAAGCTCTCATCCCGGGACATCGCCAGGTCCGGCGCCGTCCCGAGAAGCAGCACGACATAGCCGACACACAGAGACGCTCCGATCAGATGATCCCGTCGACCAAGGGTGCGCGAATCTCTCATCGGCCGTCCCCGGACGACAGGCCGCCGGGACGTTCGGCAGCACCAGGGGCTCGCGTTGCCGAAGCCGCCCAGCAGAACAGCCGAGCCCCCGGGTCGCCGGCCGTGGTCTCGAAGCGAACGTCTGCGACCTGGGAGCCGACCGCGGAAGTGTCGATCTCGATTGTCGACCAACCATCCCCATCCGCGTGAACCAGCTCGCCGACGAGCTCGTCGTCGATGAAGACCCGCAGCCGAACCGGCCCGTGCCTGCGCTCGCGCTCCGCTTGATAGTCTACCCCAGCGCTGACCACGATTCGCTCGCCAAGCTCGGCGTCCCGAAAGGTCACGCGAACCGGTTCAGCGCCTGCAGGGTGCTGCCAAACGCAACGCCTTGGGCGGAGCTCGAGGTCCGCGAGGACCGTCGCTCCAACCCAGAGCCAGGGTCGCCGCGAATCGCAAACGAAACTCCGCGCCGGAGTCATTGGCCCATACCCGAGGCCACCGCGTCCCGGACGCGCATCTAGCAGCGGACAGACCGTCGCTTCCCCGGCCTCGACGAAGTCGACCTCTGCAGTTGCGACCTGTTCGACGAAGTCATAGACGAGCTCTTCGGTCGACAGGGTCCACATCCGCACCCGTACGCCGTCGAACTCCTCGTCGAGCTCGGCTGGTTCCGCGCGGCCACCTGCACCTCGAATGCTCAGCTCCCACAGACGTTCCGCCCCGGCGTCGTCTGGCGGGGCCACCGACCGGAGGGACAGCAGGCCACCCAAATGCTGACGAACGATGGGGTCGGCCCAGCTAGGGGCCGCTACGATGCGGTCGGACGGCCGGTGTCGCGCCCGCACGAAGGCTGCCGCCGCTCGCCACGACTCATCGCTCTGGACGCCCGCGCGGATCGACCGTGCCGCCGCGAGCTCGAGAAGCGCCAAGGCCGCGATCAGCGTCCAGGCCCAGGTCGCGAGTCTCCAGTTTCGCTTTGCGCCAGCCACGCGGACCGATGCTAGCAGGGCTCAGATCACTGCGCAGCTTCGCAGAAGTACTGGAAGGACCAGCCGACGAGCGTCGGTGTGGCCGGCGGACTCGTGCTCGGGTTCAAGACCGCTGTGATCTGAATGTAGGGAAGGCCGACGGTCTGGCCACCCGCGATCAACTCGTCCCGAACGTCAATGGTGCCGCCAGTCCCGCTACCGGAGACCGATACGACGACCGGAAGCGTGAGGGCGAGCTCGTCGGCCGAGGCCGCGGTCCGAATCTGGAAATCGATGCTCGACGATTCAGGAGTGCTGCCTTCCCAGATCAAGTCGTCCCATTTCGGGTGCTCGGGTGGAGTGATGCAGCGCTCGGTGCTGTCGTAGACGTTTCGGTAGAAGGCGGTTCCGGGCGTTTCGTCGAACTCGTGGGAGTCCGCGTCGGGGATCATGACGCGCACTGGAATCCGCTCGACCTCCACGACGTTGTCGGCAGAGGCCACGAGCTCGAAGTCGTACACTTGCGAGCTGCCGGTTGGCGGAACCGAGCGGTTCGC
>JBLYYU010000235.1:0-13238 GCA_048550275.1 Polyangiales bacterium | reverse complement strand
GGTCTCGGTACGCCGCGGGTCGACGACAACCACCTTGCCGCCCCGCTCCCGGATCGCCTTGATTCGCTTCTCGACTCCCGCCGCCGTCATCATGCTGCCGTTCGAAACGAGCGGGTTTGCACCGATGACCAGAAGGAACTGTGTGCGGTCGATATCGGGAACCGGAATCAACATGCCTGCACCCAGCATGAAATTCGATGCGACATGGTGCGGCAACTGGTCCGCCGACGCCGAGCTGAATCGGCTCTGGCTTCCTAGCGCTTTGAAGAAGAGAGGCAGCAGGATGGCGTTGCCGAGGTTGTGCGCGTTCGGGTTTCCAAGATAGACGCCGACCGCGTTTGGCCCGTGCCCCGATTGCACCGCACGCAGACGGCTCGCCACTTCCGCGAACGCCTGCTCCCAGCTGATGCCTTCCCAGCCGTCGGCCGTCTTCTTGAGCGGAGTCTTCAGCCGATCTTCGTCGGTGTAGTAGTCCTGCAGCGCAACCGCCTTGGGGCAAAGGTGCCCCTTGCTGAATGGGTCGTCTTTGTCGCCCCGGATCGACAAGACCTTGCCGTCGCGATGCTCGATCGCCAGACCGCACATTGCCTCGCAGATGTTGCAGGTTCGGTAGTGAGTTCGAATCTCGTTGCTCATCGCCTCGGACCTCGGCGATACCAGCAAGCACGCCGGGAGGTCAATCGGGAGATGCCCCGTTGCACCATCGGAAACCGTCCCAAGCGGTCTTGCCAATTGCCAAACCGCTTTTCTGAAGCTCGTGTGCGCTCCGAAGGATTGCGACTCCGCTGTCGACCCAGATACCGCGGGCTTGTACGAGCTGGTCCGTCGGGCCCCGCGGGGGCACGCCCGAGTCGAGATGTAGTACGATGCGATCGAAAGGCGTCGACTACGTCGTGACTCGCGTGATGGACACGACGGCCGCGACTACGGTCGAGCGGGGGGTCACGATTGCCTTCGAGCAGCAGGCGGGCATTGGGGTCTACGACAACGGATCACTGCTGGCCGAGGGTACCCGGGAGCAAGCGATCATGTTTGTTGGGACGACCGCCAGCAGCGGCTGCGGAATCGGTATCCGAACGCAGCGCCCGACGTCCAAGTTATGTCCATGTTTTGGCTTGACATTTTCTAGACAGAAGCTAGACACAGGAGTCATGAGAGAGACGACTCCAACGAGCCCCAACCATAGAGGGATGTAGAGGGCATGCGAACCTTCATTGCGTTCGTCGCCGTCGCGGCGATCCTCGGCCTCGTTACCTTCGGAGGTGACAGCGTGGACTACGAAAGCCCGAGCTACGAGGTGGTCGAACGCCTCGATGGCATTGAAATACGGCAGTACGCCCCATACCTGGTCGCGGAGACCAGGGTAGACGGTGGTCTCGAAGACGCGGGAAACCGCGGCTTCCGAATCCTGGCGAAGTACATCTTTGGCGACAACCAGGGCACGAAGAAAATCGCGATGACGGCGCCCGTGAGCCAGGAGAAGGCCGGGGGAAGTAAGATCGCGATGACGGCGCCCGTGACCCAAGAGCGCGTTGGAGACGAGTACACAGTTCAGTTCATGATGCCGTCCGAGTTTTCGCGCGACGACCTTCCGCAACCGAACGACGCGCGCGTCACGTTCCGCGAAGTCCCCGCCAGGACATTTGCCGCTGTTCGGTATTCCGGAACTTGGTCGAAGCGCAACTACGAAAAGCACCTCGACGCTTTGGTGGCGACTCTTCTCGCCCAAGGTTACGAGCCTACCGGCGAACCGATCTGGGCCCGGTACAATCCGCCGTTCATGCCCTGGTTCTTGCGCCGTAACGAGATTCTCACCGAATTCCGTATGGTGGTGAGTCAGCGCTGAGGCGCGTCACGAGCTGCACACAATGACAAGCCGCATGCGAGATCGATTCCTGGACAAGTCCCTGGTCGGCTATACGTCCCTAGGCTTCCGATGGCGACACCACCCACCCATCGATGCAGACCTGAGCGGCCGGACGGCCGTGGTAACCGGAGCAACATCCGGCCTAGGCAAAGAGACGGCAACGGAGCTGGCGCGACTCGGCGCGACTGTGCAACTCGTGGGTCGCAATCGAGAGAAGACCCGACAAATCGCTGCGGAGATCGTCGAGCAAACCGGCAACTCGGGCGTGCACGTGCAGATCGCGGACCTGAGTCTGATGACAGAGGTTCGTTCGCTTGCGGATCGATTGAGCGCGCCGATTCACATCCTGGTGAATAACGCGGGCGTTTTGCTGCCGACGCGCACGGAGACGGCAGAGGGCATCGAGACCACCTTCGCAACAAACCTCCTCGGACACTTCCTACTGACGAACCTCCTAGTGCCGAAGCTAACGGCGCCGGCACGGATCATCAACGTTTCTTCGGGTGGAATGTATGCCCAACGCCTGGCGGTCGACGACCTTCAGAGCGCCCGCGGCACGTATGACGGCGCGAAGGTCTACGCTCGCACCAAGCGGGGCCAGGTAGTCTTGACCGAGCTCTGGGCCGACGCGCTGTCTGCAAGCGGAATCGTCGTGCACGCCATGCACCCCGGTTGGGCGGACACGCCCGGCGTGTCGACATCTCTTCCACGTTTCTACGATCTCATGAAACCCCTGCTGCGCAGCCCGGCCCAGGGTGCAGATACGATCGTCTGGCTTTGCGCAGCGGACGAAGCTGCACGAAGTACCGGCCAATTCTGGCACGATCGAATCCCCCGCCCTACCCATCGCTTCCCGGGAACCCGGCAGTCCGATGAGGAGCGCAAAAGCTTCTGGTCAGAGCTTTGCCGCTACAGCGGCTGGTCGGGTACACTCGGGGCGCTCGCAGTTCACGACTGAGCGGCAAGGATGGTCAAGCCCGCGAAGCAACGACCGGTACGGCGGCGAGTGGCGACGATCACATCGTACGTCGCTGCATGGGTACTTCTGACCGTCTTAGCCCCGATTTGGCTCCTCCTAGGCATCGTTATCGGAACGGTTCGACGGCGATCGTTCGTAGGGCTGCGCCTCCTCGCGTTCGCCTGGTTCTACTTCGGGACCGCGATCGTTGCCCTCGTTCGTCTCGCGGTAGCGTTTGCGCTTCTGCGAACCAAGCACGACGAACTTCAGGCTCACCTCTTTCGGCTACAGCAATGGTGGGCCGCCGCTGTTCTGCGCCGGGCCAGCAATTTGCTTTCGCTCGATATCCAGATGGAAGGCGCGGAATCTGCTCTGCCCGGCCCCACCATCCTCCTCATGCGGCACGCCAGCATCCTCGACACTCTACTTCCGAGCGTGTTCATTCAAGCGCCCGCGCAGTGGCGTGTTCGCTACGTGTTGAAGCAGGAGCTCCTGGTCGACCCCTGTCTCGACATCGTGGGGAACGCACTTCCCAACTACTTCGTGGACCGGACCGGAGATCGGCAGAACGAGCTCGATGCAATCCGTGCACTCGCCCAAGGCCTGGGCGACGAAGGCGTCCTGATCTATCCAGAGGGAACCCGTTTCTCGCAAGAAAAACTGCTGCGCGCACGCAAGCGTGTGGAGGAGCTATGCCCGGAGCTCATCGGAGTCGCCGAGGAGCTGACAGACGTCCTGCCTCCTCGACCTGCTGGTGTCCTAACCCTGCTGGACGCTTTGCCCGAGGTCGATTGTGCGATCATCGCGCATCACGGGCTCGAGAGTTTTGAGAAAGTCAAAGACGTCCTCAGTGGCTCCGTGGTCGGCGCAGTCGTGCGCTGCAAAGTTTGGCGGGTTCGACGCTCGGAGATCCCAATGTCGGATGAAGCGCGGACTCGCTGGCTCTACGAGCAATGGGCGTTGGTCAACGCATTCGTGAAAGACCGAAAGGCAAGATGATGCATCCACAGAAGAAGAACTGGCTCGCGATCAACGTACTGGGGGGCATCGCGGTTCTAGGCTCCTACGCACACGGGCTGATCACGCACCCAGAGACGAGAGGTCAGCTTTGGGGCGACATGCCGGCTCCCTTGCAAGACGTCTATGGGGTGACCATGTGGCTGGCGACTGCCGGCTACCTGGTGTTCATGTATCAGGTCTTGTTTCGAGTCGACGCCGCAACGGCGAAAGTTGGACGGCATTCTGGGCTTCGCGTGATCAACGGCTGCTGCGCGGCGGTGGTCATCGCCTCCGCGCTATGGATGCCGCTGACATTTGCGTACCTCGCACAGCCTTCGCCAGCCCTTTGGGCATTGATTCGAGGAGACCTGATCGTCGTAGGAATCGGCGCGGTCGGCTTAATCGTTTGCCAGTTCCTTCTCACTCCCCGCCCAAGCGGATGGGTCGCTGTGGTTACGATCGTTGCCCTTCTGCTCTTCGCGCTCCAGACCGCGTTCCTCGACCCGTTTGTTTGGCCGGCGTTCTTTCAGAGCGCCTAGAAAGCGAGGCGTTCCGAACTACTGCCGAAGCGGTCGAGATAGCCCGCGATGCGGAGCTTTCGCTTTGTGTTCTCCGAGGTCATGTACCGGATCTTCCCGAAGATCGGCCGCTCAGGCCCCCACGCTCGGTCATAGCGGCCGAGGACCCAGAAGATCCCAGAACAGCTGTTCGGGTCCCGGCCGTCTAGCGCATACTTGTCGTTGAGAGCGATCATCGTGGTCAGCGCTTCTCGGGCCGTAGGGGACCACTCGAGGATCTTCTTGCCCCAAAGCATACGAAGGTAATTCTGGAGCCGGCCCGTCTCACGAAGCTCGGTTTGGGCCGCGTTCCAGACTGGGTCGTGCGTATCGGACGACTCGAGCTGCTCGAGCGAGTAGAGGTGCGGCCGGGGATCCGATTCATGCGCCTCGAGCGTGTTCCGTGCCCAGTCCGGAAGGGACTCATATCGGTCGTAGTCGGAGCGATGGGCGCTCATGTTGAAGCCAAGCTCACGCCACGTGACGACCTGGTCGATGAAGGCTTCCGCGTTGGCGCTCATTCCCCACCAACCTTCACGCGAACCTGTCGTCTTCGTCGAGAGCCGCCCCTGATCCCAGCCTTCGTTCTGGGTGAGCTCGTCGAAAACCTGGTGTGTCGACACATGGCCGAAGTGGAGCCACGGCGAGAGCCCACTGGCTGCGCCCTCGTCCGGATGGTTGCGCTCGTCCGCGTATCGATCGATCCCGTTGCTCAGGAACTGGTGCATTCGACGTTCCGCGGCCTCGAACCCGCCCTCTAGATCCACCACCTCAACGGAATGGTCGATCGGCAGCGCCCCGAGCGTCTTCCCGGCAAGCACATCGCCCGACGCCGGTTCCCATTTCTCGCGCGCTGCCGCAAGAAGCACGTCCAAGGCCTTGGGTGCAACCGGTGGAAGGCCTTCAAGCGGATCCGGCAACGGGCGGACATCGAGGTGCTGCGCGAGCTCACGCTGTAGATGCCGGCGGAAGTCGAAGGCTCTGCTGAACACCTTGTTGGTCGCTCGAACGGGAAACAAGCCGTTGCTGTCGACGAGCTCGAAGCGAGTGCTCATTCGGGAAGCAGCGACATCTTGCATCTTCGGAATGAAGAACGTCGGATAGTCGTCGCTCACCACCAGGCATGCATCCTTGGCGAGCGCCGCCAAAAGACCCTTCCCGGCCCCCCGGGACGCCTCGACATAAGGGAAATAGACGACATTTTTCGTTGCGAAGTGGCTGGTGTTCGCCCGCATCCCGTCGAGGATGAACTGATGCAATCGGTCGCTTGCCCATGGGTAGCCGACGCGAAGCGCTTCGAGAATGACCAGCGGTTTGCCGAGCTCCGCCGCGTGCGCCGCTGCGTGCTGCAGTGCGAAGTTCCAGCGTGGTCGCCGAAAGCCGACCATCCAATACAAGACATGACTGCCGTCTGACTTCGAGGGGAGATCGTTGAGCGCACGAACGCGGGTCACCGGGGCAGGAATCACTCCGCAGCCTCGAAATGTTCGCAGGATTCTCGGGTCACCCGATGCCGAAACTCGAACATGCGTTCGAGATTTCGGCGCGCAAAGCCGCCACCAAAGGTCCGGCCGAGGACGCCAAGGGGAAGCTCGTACTCGATGTCGTCGGTTAGCACGCACTGCGCTTCGCCGCGCGGGGTCACGATGTGCTTGTGAAGCCAATGGGCGAACGGCCCCTCGACCATTCGATCCGCAAACATCTTTCCGGGCTCATACGCCACATGCTCGGCGAGGATCGTCTGCCAGAACGGCCCGACCTTGACCTTCAGGAGAACCTGCGTGCCTACTTCGAGCGAAGTAGGTGGCTGAACGATCTTCGTCGTCTGCCATGGCGGCTGTAGCCGCTCGAACGCGTCCGGCGCCTCGTGGAATGCGAAGACTCTTTCGGCACTCGCGTTGATGACACTCTCTTTGACGAATCTCATGATGCTCTCGCTAACTTGCCGATAGCGTGAACCGGTGAGGTCCAAACCGCAAAGCTACCGGAACCGAACGAGGGTGAGTCTGATGAGTCGCGTACCTCGAAGCCGTGCCCTTCGGGGAACGCTGACTGGTCCGGCAGCCGTTGGCCTCGAAGCCACGACTCGTCCGATAGTCGGTCCGAGGCGCCCATGCCGGCAGGTCGCGCAGACGGGTTGCATCTGAAGGAGACGGACCATGCAGACGCAGGCCAAGTCATTTGGGATCTTCTTACGCGCTTTGGCGGTCACCGCGTGTGGTGACGATGGCCCGGTCGGCTACGCTCGACGCGCTGTTTTAGACGTCAAACCCAAGACGCTTCTGCGTCGCGCTCCTGCAATATGAATTTGGATGTAGGAGGACCCGACCGAAGCGTTGCTCGTTCAGGGAATGCTGGCTAGCTCACAAACTCCGTTTGCGCTTGATTTCGAATGCGCCTTCGTACTACTGACGACAGTTGACAATGCTTGGTCACCGCCCCGTTCCGTATCCGATCGCGTTGCTCACGCTGTTTGCTTTGCTCGTCACCGCAGGCTGCGAATCGCAGTCCGGTGCAGCGCGCAACGCCGAGCTGAACGTGATCGTTCCTCAAGGCACTACCGGGCCGTCCGCTCCGGACCTGATCGACATTCAGGACGTCGAATACACGGTCGACTGCCAGGGAAACAGCGACACCTTCCTCGACGGTGACGACAGTTTCGGGGATGAAGTCACACTCAACGGCAGCCTCGAAGTGCAGGACAGCCGCACGAACGCCGCCGCGATCTACCCGGACCCGGCCTTCGATGGCCGGGCGGAAATCTGGCAAGGCTTCATGGACCTGCCGCCAGGGCCCTGCACCATCGAGCTCCGTGTCCGCGACAACGACGGCGAGGTCATCTGCACCGCACAAGAGCCCTTCAGCATCGCGCCAGACTCGACCACCAAGGTCAACATTGTCCTCATCTGCGACATCAGCTTTCAGGCACCGGTCGGCATGCTGGACCTCGACGGAACGTTCTCATTCAACGTTGGCAACTTCTGCCCCGACCTGTTCATCCTGAACTGCACCGATAGCTTTCCCTACGAGCGGCAGGTCTTCCCCCCACCCAGCCCTCCGCTCGCATTCACCCAGTGCGAAGTTCGCTTCCGCGATGGCGACAGCAGTTGTGGAGAAGGTTGCGACCCGCAAACCTGCGTCCCGAGCGGATCCGCCGGCCTGACGTGCACCTCAGGCCCGGACCCAGGCGTGTCCACGACGGTGACTTGTACCGACGCTTTCCTAGACTGCGACGGTGACGGCATCGCCGATCCCTCGTGCAGTTTTGACGGCGACACGCTCGGCACGCTTGGACAAGGCCCCGTGGGTCTCCCAGGCAGTCCTCCGGCGGGCACCTTCTTAGTGACTTGCATCCCGGCGGCGCAGGGCGGCACGGGCGCCTCCGCTCAATGCACCGCGGTCACGACCGACGGTGACCTCGATTGCGACAAGACCAAAGTCGTCACCGTTCGGTGCCCGAGCGTCGAACCCTGCTCCGCCCCCGACGTATGCGACGACGGCAGCGACTGCACCGCGGACTCCTGCGACGATTCGTCGGGGGCCCTGGTCTGCGTGAACACCCCCGTGCCCGACGGCACCCCGTGCGACTCCGGCGCCGGCAGCTGTGAGGCAGGCATCTGTGCCACGTCCCGCGCCTTGAGCCTTGGCTGCGCAAACAGCACCCCCATTGGTGAGAAGTCGGTTTCGTCGGCAGTCTTGAACGTAGCAGCCGGCCCTGTCTTGGCGGGCCAGCAGTTTGACGCGCGCCTTTCCGGAACGGTGCGATTTTCAGAGCTCTTCCTCGATGCTGCGCAGCAACTCTTCCCTGGAGGACTTCGCCAAGCAGCGTTGGAAGAACTGCGGTACTTGGTCCGAGCTCGCTCTGGCGCAACACTCGTCGGCGGAAGCGGCGCAGTCCCGAGCGTGGCACTCGACGCAGACGCAGACGCGATAACTCCTGGGGAGGTGCGCTTGTGCAACTTCCCCGTCGATCAGGAGTGCACGCAAGGCAGCGACTGTGCGGGAACGATCTGCAATCCCCCCGTCATTCTCATCGACCTGCCGACGAGTGACGACTGCGCGCCGGGCGGCGTTTGCGACGCGCTCGGCAAGGCCACCGGCCCCAATTCCCAATGCGTTCTCAACGGCTTCTGCGTCACGGGAGGCCTCGACATTCCGCTCGCCGAGACGACTGCCAGCTATACCGCAGACCCCAGCGGCGAAGTGCTCTTCGGCTGGGCGGATCAGGGTCTTGCGAATAGCACCCTCAATCCCACGACCAACCTATTCGATATTCCCAAACCAAGTCTGTTCGATCCCGTCGAGCAAGGGCTCCGGGCGGAGGTGGGGCTCACGATCGGACTCGAATGCGTGATGGGCATCGACGCAGGGGAGGTCCCGACGAATCCGCAAGACAGGCTGATCGGGCTCACGCCAGACGCCGATCTGATTTCATTCCCAATCGGAACGCTCCCGTAACCACCTGCTTTCGAACCGATCTACATCCATAGATCGAGGCATGCGCGGAATCGTTCAGAATATGTGAGGAATGAAGAGGTACGGGACTTCTTCGCAGTAGCGATCCCAGTCTGCGCCGTACTTCTTCCTGCAGCGTGCGATGTCTCTTCCCGCACGGTGCAGAATCATGATCACGAAGAAGGTCACGTAGAGATACGGCAAGAAGTGATCGAAGCCGCAGATCAGGCCCCAGGACAGCGCCATCAAGATGTCGGCTGTGTAGTGGATCTTTCGCGCGTATCGCCACCAGCCGTCGACGAGCAGCTTCGACCCCGCCTCGGTGTCCAGGTAGCGTGGCTCATGCAGCGTACCCCAGGGCAACTGCGGAAAGGCCTTGCGCTTCACGTACGAACCGTTGAGTTGCATGCGGAAGCGATTTCGCTGGCTCTGTGCCGTGTCCCAGACGTAGTAAGCCGCGAACAGGAGTACGAAGCAGAAGACGGTGTAAGCGATGGAATGCTCGAAGGGCGGCCGGGACGCGATGTACATCGAGTTGAAGCAGTAGACGAACGGAACGCCAGCAAGATTCCAGAAGACCAGCATCCAACCCCACTTCTCATAGAAGATGTCCCAGGTAGTCGGGATGCACTCTTCACCCTTCATACAGGCGTTGGTGTAGAGGAAATGAGCCACCAGCATGAAGATCATCGGCGTGCTCAGCGTGCCGTACGTGGCGTACTGGTGCGCGGCGCCGCTGCTCGTCAACAAGAAGAGCGTCAGCCAGGAGACTCGAACCTCCGCCCACATCTTCAAGTCCAGTGCGCCGATCCGTGGATTGAGCCACGCCCCCATGAAGAAGTCGTATAGAAAGCTCCCCGACATCCGCTCCGCGTTGCCGGTCGCCTTTGCTCCGAAGTAGACGGCCAGCGCAACCAAGTTTGCGCTGATCATCGCGGTGATCATAAAGGCGCCAAACTGCTCGTAGATCGTCTCTAGCGGGAAGACGCCGCTGAAGTGTAGGATCGCGACTGCGATCAGCGTGATGTACCAGGCGCTGATCCCGTTGCAGCGGTAGACCAGGCGCTTGCCTCCGCGGGAAGGGATGGGCAGCCCCTTGATCTCCAATCCGGGTACGTAGGCCGCGAGCAAACCTTCGACGATCAGGAACGCCCAGTAGACGGCAAACGTGCCCCAAGTTGGCGCGGCATAGGTCGACAGATGGTCCCAGATCCGTGCGAAGAACGGGCTTAGATCGGAGAGGCCGGCCGGGTAGAACAGCGCCCCGTCATGGAAGCGCCAGGCGAGCCACAGATAGAGCATGAGGGCGTGCGAGAGCGTCATGATGAAGGCCGCCCCAAACGTGCCTCCGAATTCGCGCGTTGCCTCGTCTGCTGTCTCGGCCCTCGCCTGTCCGGTAGCGCTGGCCGGGAACCCGGGTTTCACTGCTTCGTGCACGGCGTCCTCCTATTCGCGGAGGTATTTCTATCCGAATCGGCACACCTGGTCCAGCGCGAGTTCGAGCTAGGACCCCTGGAATCCGCGCTGGCACTCCACGCAGAACGGCGCCTCGGGTTTGGCGGCAAGACGACGATAGCCAATCGATTCTTCGCACCTTCGGCACAGCCCGTACTCGTCTCGGTCGAACGCGGAAAGGGCACGCTTGCACTGACCGAGGCGAAGCTCCGCCTTCTCGCGCGTCGCCTTCGCCATTGCTTGCTGTTGCATCGCATCCATGCGCGACAAACGACCCACGGAGCTCTGGTCGAGCACAACAGGCTTGGCCGCGCTTGCGCTCGCCTGCAGAGCGCGTTCCAAATCGCCAATCAGCTCCACGAGCTGCACCCGCAACCGCTCAGTCTGCTCGTTCGAAAGCTCGTCCATTCGTCTCCATACGATTCTAACACTGCCAACCGGGGTTGAAACCGATCCTAATACGGGAAAAGGCCGGCTCCGGAAACGGGCTGGCCTCGACCATGACCGCAGGCGCGCTCTCCAGCCGCGAAAGCGCTCTCTTAGCCCTTGGCGATCAGCCATGGAGCCCGATTGCGCAGCACGTAGAAGACGTAGCCGTACTGGTCGGAGAAGCGACGGTACATTTCGACTTCGCGCTGCGCGGAGTCCAAGAACTCCAATACTTCGGGATTATGGCTGTAGCGTTCGCGCCAGCCGGACAGGCTGCGCTCGAGTGGGCCATAGAAGTCGTCCCACCAGGCGCCCTTGGGCAGAGTGAACGTGCCGAGGACCTGAAACCCGGCCGCCTCTGCGGCTTTCCGATTGGTGTCGACGTCGGTGATGTCGGGGTACTCGGCTTCCCAGTAGCGTCGGATCTCCTCGGACGGACAGTCGGTCAGCCAGGATAGGTGGGTTGCCGCTAGGTAGCCGCCGGGGGTCAGTAGGCGGCGCCACGCGCGCAGACCCTTTTCGAAACCCATGAAGTAGATCGCGCCCTCAGACCAGATCGCGTCGAAGCTCCCATCGGCGAAGCGCAGGTCGTTCATGTCGCGGACGACGCAGCGCACTCGGTCCGCCACTCCGGCCGTTCGGGCACGGGCGCGAAGGGCTTCCAGGAACGGAGCGTGCTTGTCGAGCGCGGTGACCGTGCCCAGGGTTCGTTGGGCCAGAGCGACTGTCTGCGCCCCAGAGCCGCAACCGATGTCGAGAATGTGGGCGTTCTCAGGCAGCTCCGTCATCAGCCCGAGGGCGCGTCCGGTTGAGGCCTCGTCCCCGGGACCCTGGCGGGGAAGCGATCCGTACACTTCGTAGATCAGCTCTTGCATGGCGCATCCTCGCCTCCGCCGACTGCCGCTGCAACTCGCGTGACATGAGACTCGGCGGCTTGCTCATGGGGACGGCCTCATCCGGTGTTCTTGATGCCGGCCGCGACGCCGTTGACCGTGGCGAGGAGCGCGTCTTGGAGGTCGTCGTCGTCGGTCAATCGCTGGCGCCGGAGGAGCTCGGCTTGGATGAGGTTGATGGGGTCGAGGTAGGCGCGGCGGAGCTGCAGCGATTGCGCGAGGTCTGGGGAGTGCTCGAGCAAGGCTTCTTGGTCGAGAACCTGCAGGACGCATTGTTCGACCTGGGCCAGCCGACCGCGAAGGTCGTCGCCGATGTCAGCGAGCTCGGGCGGGGTGAGGAGCGCGTCGTAATGGGCGGCGATTTGAACGTCGGATTTGGCGAGCGCGAGCTCGAGCAGGGAGAGGGTCGATTGGAAAAACGGCCATTCGGTGACCATGTCGCGGAGCTCGTCCAGATGGCCTTTATCGATGGCGTCGCAGAGAGCAGCCTCGACGCCGAGCCAGGCGGGAAGATGGAGCCGTGTCTGTGTCCAGGCGAAGATCCACGGGATGGCGCGAAGGCTGCTGAGGCCGTTGCCCGCCTTGCGGCGCGCGGGCCGGGAGCCGATCTGGAGCGAGCCAAGCTCTAGCTCGGGCGTGGCTGTTCGGAAATATTCGACGAACCGGTCGGCGCGCGTGACCTCGCGGTACGCTTCCATCGAACGACCCGCGAGGGCATCCATACGCGCGCGGAACGCTTCGCTCGGCGCCGCCGGCGGGGTCATCGTCGCAGCGAGCGTAGCCGTCGAGTAGATCTCGAGGCTTCGGACGGCGACGTCGGGTGTGCCGAACTTCCATTGAATCATCTCGCCCTGCTCGGTGACACGCAGGTTGCCGTCGATGGAGCCGGCGGGCTGGGCGCTGATCGCGATGTGCGTCGGACCTCCGCCTCGCCCAATCGAGCCGCCCCGACCGTGAAACAGGGTGAGGCGAATGCGCTCGGATTTGCAGAGGGCGACCAGCCGCTCTTGGGCTTGGTAGAGCTCCCAGGCGGCGGCGAGCCTGCCGCCGTCCTTTGACGAATCGGAGTAGCCGATCATCAACTCGAGGCGGTCGTCGATTCGGTCGCGGTACCAGGGAATCGCAAGGAGTGAAGCGACGATGTCCTGGGAGGCGCGAAGGTCGTCGATGGTCTCGAAGAGCGGCACGACGCGAAGTGGACGGGCGATGCCTGCTTCCTTTTGGAGAAGCTCGACGGCGAGCACATCGCTCGCGCGGTGGGACATCGAGATGACATAGGCGCCGAGCGAATCGGGCGGCAGCGTGGCCAGCATGGCGAAGGTGTCGAGCACCTCACGCACCTCTTGAGAGGCCGGCAGGTCGTGAGGAATCAACGGACGCTTCGAGGAAAGCTCCGCCGTGAGGAACTGCGCGCGTTTTTCTTCGGACCAGTCCGCGTAGGCGCCGAGGCCGAGGTGGCGCGTGATGGCGTCGAGCGCGTCGGTGTGCCGGTCGGACTCCTGACGAATGTCGAGTCGCACCATGTGAAGGCCGAAGCAGTGCACTCGGCGGATGAGATCCAAGAGTCGCCCGCCCGCCACCACACCTTGCCCGGTGGCCTCGAGGGAATGCTTGGCGAGCGTCAG
>JBLYYU010000234.1:0-15868 GCA_048550275.1 Polyangiales bacterium | reverse complement strand
GGTTGACGGCGCTCGAGGTCGACCTCGAGCAACGGGTATGTGTCGGTTTCGCGGGAAATGTTGCCCTCGGGCGGGTCCACCTTCCGTGCCGGCTCGTACTCTTCGGCTTGCCGCATTTCGGTGCCCTGACCACCACGGACCCGGCCGCTCGCGCAGGCAGAGATCAGGGCAATGGTGAGGGCTACAAGAATCAGAGCTCGCGGCAGGGGACTCATGGCGCTTCGTTCCGGCGTTCGTAGGGCGTCAGCGGTGGATTCACGTCGACCAGATTGTGGCATTGGCTGCACGCAGACAAGAGGCGCCCGAAAATTTCCGCCTGTCCGCGTGTGGTTGGCTTGCTCTCGAGGCGTTCACCTGGCTTCGGGACGTACTCGTCTTCGCGCGCCTTGCCCTCTACGGCCGCGGCGAACGCGAGGTCGTGGACTTCGTATGCGAGGCGGGTGGTTCCGGGCGGACTCGCGGCGTTCGGGTCCTTCGGGCCGTGAAGGGGTGACTCGGCGAGCAAGCCGGCAGCGGACTGAAAGGAGCTCGTAGAGTCACTGAGGAGTGCCTCCCACATCCGTTCCACCGCCCAGTAGTGCCGCCTCATGTGCATCTTGAGGTCTTCGCCGTCCGGGCTTGGCTCGAGCTTGATGGGCGGGCCCCGGTCGAGCGCGTGGTGGCACTGCCCGCAAGCATTCGAAAGCCGCGCGAAGGCCATGCACGCTTCTTCGAGGTCCGCAGCCTCCCGAACCTCCGTGGCGAGCTCGCGCGTGATCCGAGCGTACTCCTTGCCTTCTTCCGGGAAAGGAACGTGCTCCATGAAGAACGCAAGCTTACGCATCGACTGCTGGGCGACCGGCAGGTTTCCGCGGATGAGTGCGTTTCGCGCGACCAGCGAGAGACCGGCGTGTTCCTGCATCACCTTCTTGAAGCCGGGGGGCGTTTGCGCCTGTTCGGTCGCACGCTTCGGTTCGCAGTCGCAACCGCTTCCAAGCGCAATTGCCAAACCCATCGCCATGACCCGCCCCAGCATCACGCTCCTATCTGGCGCAGTCCGGGCGCTGGTTCAAGACGCGGCGATATCAGCCGTCATCGTGGGTCAGAAGCAGCGGGACTCTGCTGTCGTGAAGTAGGCGTCTGGCGACGCTGCCGATCAGGAGCCGCTCGATTCCGCTCTTGCCCGTCGTGCCAGCGCAAATCAGCGTGGCGTTGGTGTCGTCTGCCACCCGAATCAAGCCCTCGGCTGGGTCTCCGGTGACCAAATGGGGCTGGACGTCTGGCGCGTCGTCTGGAAATAGCTCTTTGGCTTCGTTTGCCAGCATCTCCTCCAACCCGAGGCGGAGCGCTTCTCGGCGCTTCTCGGCAGCCTCGCCGACCACGGCGCCCCGGTCGGTGTACTCGCCCCAGACGTCCAGGTAGCTGTGCACCATGTGCACCGGCCCTTTGAACACCCCGCGAATGGCTTCGGCGACTTCGGCGGCCCGTTTGGAGGGACCGGAAAAGTCGTACGCGACCACGATCGCCTCGGGCAGTTTCACAGCCCCCGGCGGAATGACGATGATCGGCGTGTGAACGGTCTTGATTACCCGCTCCGTCACGCTGCCGTACATGAGCTTCGCGACGCCGGACCTACCGTGAGTGCCAACGACGACCAGGTCTACGTCGTGTTCCTTCGCGTAGTCCCGAATGACCTCGTGCACCGTACCCTCGCGAATGGCGGTGAAGTGTTCAACGCCCGCCGCAGCGATCCCCTTGGTCTGCGCGTCGAGGGCGTCCTGTGCGTCATTGAGGATGCGCGTGACCGCTTCGGGACCGGGGCTGTAGGAAAGGTCCATGAGCAAGTACGTCGGAACCACCGGGGTGTGCAGGAGATGAAGCTTGGCGGAGCACTGCTTGGCGAGCGCGACGGCGTAGTCGACGGCATGCTGAGCATTCTCCGAGAAATCGGTGGGGACTAGGATCTGATTGATCTGCATGTGGGTCTTCCGTTCTCTCTCTACCGGGCGTACTAGCCGCCAAAAGGGTCGCTGGGGATCAGATTGTCACTGAGGAGCTTCTCGTTGACGTACTCGCGCTCTTCTTCTTCGATGTCCACGCGAAGCATTTCCGAAAGCTTGGTCACGCTTGCCGCGAGGTCGTCGGCAGAGCTGGCCTCTCGAATGGCGTCGACGAGCCGATCCAGCTCCCGGCGTTGCTCGGCGTGCTCGGCATGCAAATGGCGGACGCGCTCGGGGCCGAAGCCGTCGGCGTCATTGATGGCAGGCACCATGTAAGCCTCCTCGAAGTTCATGTGGAGCTCGAGAATGCCGCGAAGCGCATAGGCGGCGCGCTTGACTTGGCCCGCGTCCACGCTTCCTTGGCCGAGCTTGAGGACCCCGGCCTCCAGCTCCGACAGCATTTGCTCGATCTCTCGGTGCTGGCTCAGAACCTTTCGACGAACCTCGGAGGGCATCAACGCTTCGTCGCTCATCTTGTCCTCCTGTACGGCATTTGTGACTTGGAGTCGTGCAAGGACCGCGCCAATGGTTTAGCAGCATTTCTCTTTCTCGGACACGCAAGTTCTGCGTCGCGTCGGAATCTTTCGCAGAACCTGCGCGTTTCTGGCTATGCTTCTGGCGCGAAAACCGCGTTCTTCGTATGGCACGAAGCTTGATACAGAGGGGTGCAACCATGGACCAGCCACAGACCATTCTCGTCGGCACCGATTTCTCCGACATCTCGGACGAGGCGCTCCGAGCCGCCGCCCTCTACGCGAAGACCTTCGGCGCGCGAGTGCTGGTTACGCACGTCTTCGACCCCACCCCCAACGTTCCCCCGGTCGTCTGGTCGCGACCCGACCTCCTCGAACGGAGCATCCGAGTCGAAATCGAAGAAGCGATCCGCGAAACTCTCTCGGGGAAGACCTCCGAGTTGCTGCAAGGCGTCGGCGAAGTGGAGCTCAGCGTGATTCAGCATCCGTCGCCGGGTCGAGCGTTGGTCGAAATGGCCGAGGACGAGGGAGCCGACCTCGTCATTCTCGGCTCCCATGGTCGAAGCGGCCTGTCCCGCGCGTTCCTCGGAAGCGTGGCGGAGCGAGTCGTGCGGCACGCGCCGTGTCCCGTCTTGGTGGTGCGTGGCCGCTGTGACAACAAGCCGAAGGATGGAGAGTAGCCTGTGTCATTGATTCCACGTTTGGTTGTGGCGTACGATTTTTCGGACCCCGCGCGCAGGGCGTTCGAGCTCGGCGTGTTCATGGGAAGGCAACTCAAGGCTGACGTTCACATCGTGACGGTTCTCGACGCTCGTGAATCGGATGCAAGCGCCGCCGGCAAGGAGCTCGAAGACCTAGGCCAGCTGCTCGAGATGCGGACCTGTGGCACCGTTCGCACCGACGATCTCACTATTCAGTGCCACGCCGTGGCGGGTCATCCGGCGGATGCCGTGGTGGAGCTGGCCCGCGAGCTCGATGCACCGCTCATTCTCTGCGGCACGACAGGCAAAGGCGCCGTGGCGCGCACGCTGCTCGGCAGCGTGTCCCACGAGCTCGTCCACAAGAGCGGCGCCATCGTCATGTCGGTACCCTGACGCCGAGTTCCGCGGAGTCCCTAACGGCTCGGCCCGACAAACGGCGCTTCGACGACGCGGCTGGCCTTGCGGTCGTCGCGTCCTTCCATCGAGATGTCGAGTCGAAGCTTGAGGCCCGGACGCATTTGATCTTGCGGAAGAATGGCGAGAATGGGCAGATAGGTGCTGCCGAGCGATTCTAGCTCGATGCGCTCTTGCGGAATGATGTACTCGATCCCGCTTTCGGACTCGGGCTCGATGAGGAAGGTTTGCTTGTCGCCGGTCTTGTTGACCAGGTGCACCCGCAGCGAGTTTCGCACCTTCGCATCGACGACCATGAAAGGCGCGCCTTCGAGGCGAAGCACGTTGGCCTCGAACGCCACACTCTGCGAAAACGCAAGGGCGGTGCCCAAGAGCCAAAGCGTCGCGATTCCGCCGTAGAAAAAGAGACGGGGCCGGCCGAAGTGCTTTGGCTTTCCCTCGAGCCCGTTGAGTGAGTCGTATCGAATTAGCCCCTGTGGCCGCTTGACCTTGGCCATGATTTCGTCGCACGCGTCGACGCAGGCAGCGCAACCGACGCATTCCATCTGCAGCCCGTTGCGAATGTCTATGCCGGTTGGGCAGACGACGACGCAGCGTTTGCAGTCGATGCACGCGCCATTGCTCGGGTCGCTGGCCTTGCCCCGAGGCTCACCGCGGTTGAAGTCGTAGCCGATCACCATCGTGTCCCGATCGGTCATCGTCGATTGGAGTCGGCCGTAGGGGCAGATGATCAGGCAGAGCTGTTCGCGGAACCAACTGAAATTGAAGTAGAGGATCGCCGACATGACGACCACCCATGTGAAAGCAGTCGGGTGCTCCGCGGGACTGCGCTGAACCATGTCGACGAGAGACGGAAGGGACACGAAGTAGCTGATGAACACGTGCGAGAGGAGCAGCGCGAGCACCAGGTAGAGGGCGTGCTTGAGGGTCTTTCTCCAGAGCTTGTCAAAACTGAAGCCGGCCGCGTTTCGCCGGAGGCGTTGGGCTCTCGGGCCTTCGATCAGGCGCTCGACACGTCGAAACACACCTTCGAGAAACACCGTCTGAGGGCAGGCGTAACCACACCAGAGGCGTCCCTTGATGGCGGTGACGATCAGCAGTGTCAGTCCGACCCCGCTCAGAAGGAAGAACACCAGCCAGAAGTCTTGCGCGTTGAAGACGCCGCCGAACAGGTAGAAGCGGCGGTTTACGATGTCCATGAACACCGCTGGGTGCCCACCGACCTTGACGAAGGGCAACGCGACGTAGATCGCGATCAGAACGGAGAAGATGATGTAGCGAAGGCGCGTGAAGCGACCCTTCACATCAGCGGGGTGAACGTAGTTGCGGCTTCCATCCGATCGCAGCGAGCTCGCGGGCTCTTCTACGACCGGGAGTTTGGTAGTCATCGTCCGCTCTTTCTAGGGTCGGACGTCGAATCGGCAACCGCAGCCTAAGGCGACCAGGGCTTGGCGTTATCTTCGACGGGCTTTCCGCCTTCGACGTTCGTATTCCTCAGCGTCAGGACATACGCGACCACCTGGTTCACACCCTGTTCCCCGAGGATTGGCGCCCAGGGAGGCATGCCCTTTTCAGGGATACCGATGGTTACGATCCTGTGGACGTCCAACGGTGCGCCGCCGTTCACCCAGAACTCGTCGGTCAGGTTCGAACCGAGGCCGATTCGTCCCTGCGCCTTCGTGTCGTGGCAGGCCACGCACTGCGCCATGAAGGTCTCCTTGCCGGCTTCCACCGCGCTGGCGTCGGCTGCGAGCGCATCGAGCGACTCGTCAGTCACGATGCTCCGCTCGGCTTCTGCCGTAGCGACAGCTTCCGCGTAGAGCTGCGGCTGAAGCTTGCCCACGCCGTACTCATGGTAGTGGAACCAGTAGACCAGGCCGAAGGCGATCGCGCCGTAGAAGGTGAGCAACCACCAGGTCGGCAGGTTGTTGTCGGCTTCCTCGATGTCGTCGTAGACGTGGAGGATTTCGCCTTGGATTTCGTCGGTTCGCTTTTGCTCACTCATGGGGTACCTCCGACTCCTCTTCGAGCGGAATGCGGGCGCAATAGTCAGCCTCGGATGCGTTCATTCGCACGACGCGAATGACCACGACCAGAAACACGGTGACGAACACAATCAGCGCGATGACCGGAAAGAGCAGCGCGGGGCTGTGTGCGAAGAACTCAGAGGCGAATCGACTCATTTGGCCACCTCCGCGTTCGCGGCAGCGAGTGGTTCGCTGGTGTCGACCGTGCCGAGGCGCTGCAAGTATGAGATGAGCGCGACCATGCGGCTGTTGACCACGAGCTCGCAGCCGTCGGTCGGAACGTCGCAGACGGTCACCCCGGCGTCCTTCGCCAAGCCTGCAGCGATTGCCGATGCGGCCGCCCGTGCATTCTCGGCTGCCGTTTGGATCTGCTCCGGCTTGTAAGGCACGCCGACGCTGCGCATGGCCCTCAACTTGGCGGCAGAACGGTCAAAGTCGATGGTCTCGGTGCGAAGGTGCGGGTAGGGCGGCATGTTCGAACCCGGCGAGATTTCGCGAGGGTCGACCATGTGCTTGTAGTGCCAGACGTCGGCGTACTTACCGCCCACGCGCGCGAGGTCGGGCCCGATGCGGCGCGAACCCCATTGGAAGGGATGGTCGAAGATCGAGTCGTCCATGGTGGAGACGTCGCCGTAGCGCGCGGTCTCCCAGGTGAAGGGTCGAATCATCTGCGAATGGCAGGTGTAGCAACCTTCGCGAAGGAAGACGTCGCGCCCTTCGAGCTCGAGCGGTGTGTAGGGGACGTTCTTGGTTGTGCGAATCGACTCCGGCACGGAGATCACCATCGGGACGATTTCGGCGACACCTCCGACGAGGACGCCGATGACGACCAGGACGGTGAAGACGCCGGCTCGTCCTTCGAGGGCGTGATGCCAGGAGACCTTCTCGTCGCCGCGGTTGCGCATGCCGACAGCAATCGCCGCCACACCCCACATCACCGCAGCGATTGCCAGGATCGTGCTCATCAAGCCGTCGAAGAGTGCCATTGCGAACAGCAGCGTCATGACGATGATCGATGCCATGACCGGCTGAGCGAAGAGGAGTTTCGGCCAGGGGATCTCCTTTTCGCGCGGTTCGGTCACCACGGCGACCTCGACCTCGCCATCGACGGCCGCGCCGCTTCTAGCTGTTGCGATGAGGTTCCAGGCCATGAGGATGATGCCGGCGAAGTAGAGAAGGCCGGACACGAGACGCGCCCAGTACATCGGGCGAATCGCGAGGTAGGTCTCCACGAAGTTCGGGTACAGCAGCCCACCGGTATCGCTCATCGCGCGCCACATCAGACCCTGCGTGATGCCGGCAACCCACATGGAGATCGCGTAGATGAGGATACCAACCGTGGCGATCCAGAAGTGGAAGTTCGCCGCGGAGCGTGAGTGGAGCTTGGTGCCGTAGAGCCTCGGAACCAGCCAGTAGAACATGCCGGCGGCCATCAGGCCGTTCCAGCCCAAGGCGCCGCTGTGCACGTGGCCGATGATCCAGTCCGTGTAATGGGCGAGGCCGCTGACGCTCTTGATCGAGAGGAGCGGGCCTTCGAAGGTGCTCATGCCGTAGAAGGTCACGCCGGCGGCGAGGAACTTCAGAACGGGGTCCGAGCGAAGCTTGTCCCAGGCGCCGCGAAGCGTGAGCAGACCGTTCAGCATGCCGCCCCAGCTAGGAGCCCAGAGCATCAAGCTGAAGACCATGCCGAGGCTCTGCGCCCAGTCGGGGAGGGCGGTGTACAGCAAGTGGTGAGGACCGGCCCAGATGTAGAGAAAGACCAGGCCCCAGAAGTGAACGATCGACAAGCGATACGAGAAGACAGGCCGCTCCGCCGCTTTCGGCAGGAAGTAGTACATGATGCCGAGGATCGGCGTGGTCAGGAAGAAGGCGACCGCGTTGTGGCCGTACCACCACTGGACCAGGGCGTCCTGAACGCCGGCGAAGACCGAGTAGCTCTTCATCGGGCCGACGGGAATCTCGAAGCTGTTGACGATGTGGAGCACCGCGACGGTGATGATCGTCGCGATGTAAAACCAGATGGCGACGTAGAGATGTTTTTCGCGGCGCTTGCCGAGTGTCCAGAAGAAATTCACCGCGAAAACGACCCAGATGACCGCGATCGAAATGTCGATCGGCCATTCGAGCTCGGCGTATTCCTTGCCGGTCGTGAAACCCAACGGAAGGCTCAATGCCGCGCCGACGATGATGAGCTGCCAGCCCCAGAAATGGAGCCCCGATAAGATGTTGGACGCGAGACGGGCCTTCACCAATCGCTGCGTCGAATAGTAGACGCCCGCGAAGAGCATGTTCCCGACGAATGCGAATATGACGGCGTTGGTGTGCAGGGGCCTCAGGCGACCGAACGACAAGTACGGTGGCAGGTTGGCCGGCCAGTAGGCCAACTGCAGTGCGATGATGAGCCCGACCAGCATTCCGACGATGCCGAAAAGCACCGACGCCCAAATGAACTGGCGGACGACTTTGTCGTTATAAACGATCCGCTGAGTTTCCATACTCGTCCTCTTCCCTCTCGGTCGTTGGGGTCACTGGCTTTTCTTCGTCAAGCGGGAGCAGGGCAAGACGGTCGACCTGGTCGAAGGTCCCCTGCCGGACTGTCCACGCGAAGAAGGCCACTGCGACGCCAACTAGCAACACACTAATGAAAATCAGTAGGATCAGGATCTCCATGGGAGCCTTTTGCTCGACAGCATCACGACGGTGTACGCGAGCGTGATGAGTGAGCTGAGCGGCATTAGCACAGCTGCGACCCAAGGCCGCATCAAACCGGCCATGGCGAGCGATACTGCGACGAAATTGTAAGTAATTGCAAAAGCGAGGATACGACGCACGACATGCGCGAGCCCATCGGAGGCGCGCAAAACTTGCGCCACCGGGTGCAAGCCCGGAGACACGAAGTAGAAGTCACATCGTGAGGCCATAAAGGGTCGATTCACTGCGGGCGTTCCCGAACAAGCCGCTTCTCGCATCGCGACCTGGTCGTTCAAGCCGTCGCCAACGAGCAAGGTCCGTGCCGGATCGTGGGCACGCACGTACGCCGCCTTTTGTTCAGGGGTCTGGCCGCCGATGCAGAGCGATTCGGGCATTCCGAGACTCGCGCCGAGGTCCACCACGCGCGAGGGGGCGTCCCCACTGAGGATCGCCAGTTCATAGCCCTGGCCCTCCAGGCGTTCGATTTCGTCGCGCGCTCCAGGTCGCAACTGCTCGTCGGTGCGAATTGTCGCCAGCGTGCGACCGTCGATCGAGAACACGACGTCGCCTTCGCTGGAGTCGCTTGCTCCCGCCCAAGCCGGCGCTCCGAGCCGTAGTTTACGGCCGTCCACCTCGGCGTTCATGCCGTAGCCGGTCTGCTCTTCGACCTCCAACTCGATGAAGCGTGCCGCTGGCTGTCCCTCGAGCGCGCGCCGGACCGCCACGCTCTTCGGGTGCGCGCTTCGTGCGGCCATGTTGTACAGCAGCGTGATCTCGTCCGTGCTCAGGGAGGCGAGGGCGGCCGGGTCGATTACCTCCAGCATGCCCGTCGTCAGCGTGCCGGTCTTGTCGAACACGATTCGGGTCATGGCCCGAACGCGGTCGAGGAAATCCCCGACTCGCACGAATACTCCCCCCCGGCGTAGTTGGGTGAGCACGAGCTCGTAGGCCAGGGGCGCGGCGATTCCGAACGCGCACGGGCAGGTGACGACCAAGACGGCCGTACCCACTTCGATCGCGAAGAGGGGCTCTCCGGTTCGCCACCACCAGTATCCGATGCCGACGCTCGCCAGGGTGACGACGCCGATGACGTACAAACGCGAGAGCTGTGACCACCAACGGGTCGCGAGCGGCCCGTCACCCTTGGATGCCGGGTCGGTCCCGAGGAGCCCCACGAGCGACGATGCGGCGAAATTCGTCATCGCGATTCCCGAGAACGCTCGCTCCCCGACGTTGAAGGCGCCGGCAGGCACCGTCTGTCCGCCGTCGAATCGGCGCGGGCGGCTCTCGCCGTCGATCCAGTCGAGGGAGCAGCTTGCAGCCGAGTCGAGAACGCGAAGATCGACGGGAACCAGATCGCCCGGCGCGATGAGAAGCCGGTCCCCCTCCTGGACGCCAATGCAGTGAACGATGCGTACGACATCGTCCTTGACCTCGCGCGTGAGGAGACTTTCGGTGCCGTCGTCTGCGAGCAGTTGTGCGCGGTTTCGTTCGAGCATCCTCTGCTGAAGCCAGCGGCCGACCAGCATGAGCGCCACGAAGACGGTCAAGGTGTCGATGTAGGCGGCGTGGCCGGACGCGAAAAAGAATGAATAGGTCGAACCTGCGAATGCGAGGACGATGCCCAGCGCGATCGGCACATCCAGGTGCAGCACACGCCTCCGTATCGCACGGAACGCCGAGCCGATGAAAACCGAACCCCCAACCAGAACCGCGAGGACGCCCGCCGCGTAGCTCAGCTGATTGAGCAGCTCGTAGACCGGCCCTTCGCGAAGCCCCAGGTACATTGCGGCTCCGAACAGCATGACGTTAGCCGCGAGAGCCGCACAAATCCCCACGCGAAGGAGCAAGTCGTCCGAAGCCCTGACGCCGCTCGATCGCGCCGGCCCGAGCAAGTACCCGAGACCTTCTACCGAATCGACCCAGTCAGAGAGGGGGAACTCTGGGGAGACCCGCAGCTCTACGCGGCCGAGCGCCGGGTTGATCGACATCAGCCCGGATTGCGCACCGCCGTGGCGCCGGAACAGCTCCTCGATCAACCAGACGCAGGCGGCGCAGTGAATGCCTTGGATGTCCAGCTCGACGCGGGCGACGCCGGGTTCCTTTGCTCGCTCCCCTTCGACGAGCTCCAACCATTTGTGGTCGATGCGCCGCGAATCCAGGTCCGCAGGCGGAAGGCCTGGGCCACGACGGAGATCGTAGTATCGAGTCAGGCCGGCCTTGGTGAGAATGCCGTGCACCGCTCGGCAACCACGGCAGCAATATGGAGCGAAGGCGTCGTCCAGCATGGGTTGCGCGCAGTGAACGCAGCGCTGGACGGAGCTCAGCGCTCGTTCCGGCGATACTTCACAGGCGGCTGGCTCCGGCGTGTTCACGGCGAGTGCGAGTGGTGCGCTTCGTGTCCCTCCTCGTCGCCGGCGGGCGCGTGGCAGGAGGAAGTGTCGCCGGTTCGAAGCGAGTGCACGGGGCGGATCACGAACAAAATGGAGCCGAGCGCGAGGACGACAGCGAGCACGCGCGAAGTCGCCGGGCGCGGCCGCCGAGCGAAGCGCTCGAAGACCCAGGTTGCGCCGACCAGGCCGATGCCGCTCACCACGGCGAAGGCGAGCATGCTCAAGGAGCCCAGTGCGGTGCTGCCAGTCGACGCGGCGATCAGTGCGGCCGCTGCGAGCGCGCCACAGGGCAGGAGGGCGGTGCCAAGGCCGACGAAGAACGGATGGCGGCCAAGTCCCTCGAGTGCCCGAGAAGCGACAGATGGCGCCGGTTCGTCTTGCTTGGTCCGCAGCGTGACGAGCGGCTGATTGGGACGCCGCCAGAGGCGAAGCGCCGCCAAGCCGAGGCCGAGGGCGAGAGACCAACTCAAGAGCGCACTCCCCCAGGCCTGTGGGAGGCTAAGCGCGGTCGCGCCGCCGATTGTTCCGGCGACTGCTCCGAGAACCGCATAGCTGACGAAGCGACCGAGCTGGTATCGAACCTGACCGGATGGACCGGGCCGTCCACTGCACGCGTATGCAGCGAGAGGCCCGCACATCGCAGTGCAGTGGGGAACCGACGCGAGGCCCGCGGCGGCCCCGGCAATTACGGCCGTCCACATGCGGCCACCTTAGGGTCGATCGGAAGCTGGGTCATCCCGCAACGGTCCGGCATGGGCATCGCCGCCGACATATAGCTGAATCCGCGAATATTGCGCACCGAGCCCGGCGAGTCGCAGGAATTACGATGGATCGCGGGACGACGGGTGCTATTCCCCAGATCCAATGGGCACGGCACAACGCAAGATGGTTCCTCGTGAGCACGGCGCATATGCCGAGCTCCTGTTCCCGATTGTCACCGTCCTCTTGGGCGGTGCCCCGACGACCACCACCTGGCTCTTCGCCATCGCAGCGATTGCCGCCTTCCTCGCCAACGAGCCGCTGCTCGTCTTGTTTGGACAGCGCGGGACCCGCATACAGCGTGAGGACAGCGATAGGGCCAGGCGCGCGCTGCTCGTGTTCGCGCTGATCGCGATCGGCTGCGGGGTTGCCGGGCTGCTGATCACCTCACGTCCCGTTCAGTACTCGGTCATCGGGCCGTTGCTGCTCGGGGTCCTGCTGGTCTTGTTGGCCGTCCAAGGGCTCGAACGGAGCATGTTCGGCGAAGCGCTCGCGGCGACGACGCTCTCCTCGATCGCGATTCCACTGGGGCTCTCCGCCGGCCTGGGCCTCGGCGTGTCGCTCGCCATCGCCTCGATTTGGATGGTGACCTCCCTTCTCGGGACGGCCGTGGTACGCCTGACCGTAGCCCGCACCAAGGCGAAGACCGACCAGGACCGACAGCGAGTCAGCTTCAAGCGGGGGCTCCTGGTATTCGTTTGCCTGGCCGTCTTGGCGGTCGGCGCTGCGGCGCTCTTCGGTTCTCGGACGGGTTCTCTGATATTCGCGGCGGCGATTCCAGTGGCGCTCGTCGTTCTCGCGATGGCGATCTTCCCGCCAACCGCTCGCCGGCTTCGACTTCTCGGCTGGAGTCTCGTGGCTGCGAACCTCTGCACGCTGATAGCAGTGGTCACGACCCTAAAGATCGTTCAGGATTTCAATGCGGTGGAGCCCACCCTACCGTTTCCAATGTTCTAGCTTGTTCGCGGACCCCTTCGAGAGGAGAAGCTTGTGCTCGTAAAAGACATCATGACTGAGAACCCCGTTACCGCGACTGAGCTGATGTCGGTCGCCGAAGCACTGGGCGTACTGTACGAGCTCGATGTTCGGCACTTACCGGTGGTCCGAGGCCGGGAGCTCGTTGGCATCGTCAGCGACCGCGACCTCCGAGGCTTCTCTGGCGCCGACGAAAACGACGCCATGGAAGCGGTCGAAAGCGCGCGCACGGGGAATGTCGGGAACTTCATGAACACCAGCACCGTCAAGGTCGACCCCGAGACCAACGTGAAGGAAGTTCTGGAGCTCATGCTTCTGCACCGCGTGGGTGCGATTCCCGTTGCCGATCTCGACACGGGCGATTTGCTTGGGATCGTCAGCTACGTCGATTTGCTTCGAGTGCTTCAGGAGAACCTGGACCGCTAGACGTGAAGCTGATCACCTCGCACGAAACCACCGATTTTGATGGACTGGCTTCGTGTGTGGCGCTTCAGAAGTTGTTTCCTGGTTCCGTGATCGGGCTGAGCGGGGGGTTCGCGCCGAACGTTCATCAGTACCTCACGATCCACGGCGACCGGTTTCGAACGCAGCGCTGTCAGAACATCGACCTCTCGGAAGTCGATTTCCTCATGATTGCCGACGTGCGACGGCGTGGGCGCTTGGCGCACGTCGAGGAAGTGATCGCGCGCTCAATCGAGCGCCCGCGGAGCGTGCGAATCGCCGTCTGGGATCATCACCCGAGCGCACCTGACGACTTGAACGCAGACGAGGAGCACGTGCAGCCGGTCGGCTCGGTCACCACCCTCCTAGTCGAGGAGCTACGGGCCCGAGCCGTCGAAATCGATCGGGAGGAAGCGACCTTGTTTTCCTTGGGGATTCACGAGGATACAGGCTCCCTTGCGTATGCGCGCGCGAGCTCACGCGACGCGACTGCGCTCGCCTGGTTGCTCGGCCAGGGTGCACAGCCCGTCCTGCTTCAACGGTTCTTGAGGCCGCCGCTCGAAGCGCTCGAGCGCGAGCTTCTGGTCAGGCTGCTCGAATCGGTCCAGGAGCTACCACGCTTTGGCGCGTCGATCGCGGTGGCCCCGCTCGAGATCGCAGAAGCACCCGCCGGCCTGGCGCGTGTGTCGACCGAGGCCTTTCGGATACTGCCTCACGATGCGCTCTTCTGTGTCTATCGCCTGCCCAATGGCAAATCACATATCATCGGACGCGCACAGGCGAGCAGCGTCCCGGTCGGTGCGATCCTTCAGGAGCTAGGTGGTGGAGGGCACGCCGGTGCCGGTTCGGCGGTCGCCCGCGATGTGTCACTCGACGAAGTCTTGAGCCGATTGCGCGCGAGCGTGGAGCGGCGTTGCCGGCAACCGGAAATCGTTCGCGACTTGATGTCGAGCCCTGCTCGCACCGTGACGCCGGACACGCCGCTATCCGAGCTCGCGCAGTCGCTTCGCGAATGGGGACACACTGGTGCGCCGGTCGTCGAGGCTGGAGAGCTCGTCGGCGTGGTCTCCCGTCGTGATGTCGAACGCGCGCAGCGAGAGGGCCGCGGTGGTCTCGCCGTCAAGAGCTGCATGGCGCACCGCGTTTTCAGCATCGAGCCCGATGCCCCTCTCGCCAACGCTCTCGATCTGATGAAGACTCACAACATCGGCCGCTTGCCGGTCGTCGACGGCACGAGAATCGTCGGCATCCTCTCGAGAGAAGACCTGCTCGGGTATTTGTACGAACCATCACCCTAGCCGCTCTCCCACCCTGACCCTAAGGAACTCGCAGCGCGTGGCTTGCGCTTATCGGGCTGGCTCTGTGCCGAGCTCGAACCAGGCCGGCGGTGCCCATTTAGCTCGGGGCTCGCGTCGCTCTTTTGTCCCTTTGCGGATCAGGAGTTTGGGCTAAGCTCCGCCAACTCGAATGCTCGTTCGGATACGAAGAGGCTTGAACATTCCCATCGCGGGGGCGCCGGAGCAACGCATCGACCGGGCGAATGCCGTGGGTTGGGTGGCCTTGGTCGCTAGGGACTTCGAAGGTCTGCAGCCCCGGCTGCAGGTCGATGTCGGCGACCGAGTACGACTCGGGCAAGCGATCCTCGTCGACAAGAACAACCCGGGCGTCATGTTCACCTCCCCCGGTTGCGGCGAAGTAGTCGCGATTCATCGCGGCGCCCGACGTGCGCTTCAAGCCGTGGTCGTTCGACTCGATGGGGATGAAGAAGAGGCCTTCGAGTCGTACGAGCCCTCTGCGCTGACGGGGCTCGACCGCGAAAGGGTGCGGGCCAATCTCCAGGCGTCCGGCCTTTGGACTAGCCTTCGCACTCGACCCTTTGGCAAGGTCCCGAAAGCCGATGCGACCCCGCACTCGATCTTCGTGACGGCGATCGATACGAATCCGCTCGCGGGAGACCCCCGACCGGTCATCGCCGAGCGCGCCCAGGAGTTCCACGACGGGATCGCGGTGCTGCACCGGCTGACCGACGGCAAGATTCACATTTGCCAGGCGCCGGGAGAATCGCTGAAGCATCCGGACGTTCCCGCCGTGAAGGTGGCGACCTTCGAGGGCCCACATCCGGCCGGTCTCCCAGGAACGCACATCCATTTCCTCGATCCGGTGAGCGAGTCCAAATCGGTTTGGCATCTAAGCTACCAGGACGTGATCGCCATTGGTGCACTCTTCACCAGCGGCCGAATCCTCACCGAACGGGTCGTCGCTCTCGGAGGCCCGCTGGTCAAGAAGCCCCGCCTGCTCCGGACCCGGGTAGGCGCCAGCACGGAAGACCTGCTGAGGGACGAGCTCGAAGCAGGGGAATGCCGCGTCATCTCCGGTTCAATTCTCGGCGGGCGCCGCGCGGCAGGTCGAGCCCAGTACCTCGGGCCCTACGACTCGCAGTTGAGCGTGCTCGCCGAAGACCGCAGTCGTCACTTTCTGCGCTGGATGGCGCCAGGGTCGGACAGGTACTCGGCGATTCGAGCGTTCCTCGGAGCCTTGCGTCCGCGGAGCCACCGTTTTCCTTTGAGCACCACCCAGAACGGAAGCCCGCGCGCGATGATCCCGATCGGCAATTTCGAAAAAGTGATGCCGCTCGACATCCTGCCGGCGCCATTGCTCAAGTCGCTAATCGTCCACGACACCGAATCGTCCAAGGCGCTCGGCTGCCTCGAGCTCGCTGAGGAAGATCTCGCACTCTGCTCCTTCGTGTGTTGCAGCAAGTATGAGTACGGCGAGTTCCTCAGAGAAAACCTAGACCTGATTGAGAAGAACGGCTGATGCGTCCTCTACGAAAGCTCCTGGACAAGGTAGAGCCTCACTTCGAAAAGGGCGGGCGTCTCGAGAACTATCAGGCGATCTACGAGATGCTCGATACGCTTCTGTACTCGCCCCCAGACGTGTCCCGTCACGCACCACATGTGCGCGACGCGATCGATCTCAAGCGAGTGATGGGCCTGGTCGTCGTCGGTGTCTTGC
>JBLYYU010000233.1:0-13997 GCA_048550275.1 Polyangiales bacterium | reverse complement strand
TGGTTTGCCCGAGTTTCGGTCCGCCTCGAATAGGAAGACGTCGATCGGGCCGCCCATCCACTCGCCTGCGCGGACCTTTCCCGAAAGCTCGCTGGTTTTCTCGATCTCTTTGAGGTCGCCTTTTAGGCGTCGAAAATTCGCGCAGCCGAGAAGGGCGAGCGACAGGAGAGCCACCATCGGGATGCGGAGTATCTGCGCCCGTCCGAGTGGGCTGACTCGCGAGGACGCCATGCCGCGTTTCTCACATGTCGCGTTGTTTCTGTCTAGGCTCGGCGATGATCAGTCTGGCGGTGCTGGCGAGCGGGACCGTCTTCGCGAGCCGGAGGCCCGCTTGGCTGAAGAGCCGACGGAGCTCTGGCTTGCTGCGCTCGCGACCCGTACCCGAAAGGACCATCATCTCGAGGTCGAGCAGACGCGTGGTGTCTTTGCGGTGACCGGGGAGCAGGACGCCTTCGACGACCAGGACCTTGCCGCTGGGCTGCACGGCGGCCGCGCAGTTTCTCAGAATGCGCAGTGCCTCGGCGTCGCCCCAGTTGTGGATGATGTGTCGAACGATGTACACGTCGGCGCCACTCGGAACGGCCTCGAAGAAATCACCGCCTAGGGCGGTGCACCGCGACTCCATGCCTGCGTCGCGAAGCCGCTCCGCTGCGGCTCGGACGACCTGCTCCTTGTCGAAGAGGGTTCCTCGAAGGTGGGGCCAACGCCGGAGTAACTCGATCAGCAGGGTTCCTATCCCGCCGCCCACGTCGACCACGGTCTCGAACTCCGAGAAGTCGAACGCGCCGGCGAGCGCCTGGGCGTCGTGGCGGGTGAAGGCATCCACGCCGGCGTTGTAGACGTTCGAGGCCTGCGGGTGCTCGGCGAGGTAGCTGAACAAGTCCTGGCCGTGTTCGAGCTCGAACGCGGCTTTGCCGGTTTGGACGGTTTCCGTGAGCCTCAGCCAGGGGGACCAGGAGAACGGAGCTCCGATGTATCGGGCGAGCGGACCGAGGGCGCTATCGCGGAGTTGAGAGCCGAGGATCGTCAGCGAGAAGCGATCGTCCCGATCGGCTTCGAGCAAGCCTTCGGCCGCCAGCACGCCGAGCAGACGTTCGAGTGAACCGTGGTCGCAGCCAAGGCGTTCGGCTAGCTCGGCGGCGTCCATCGGGCGCTCGTCGAGGGCGTCGGCAATCCCGAGCTGGGCGGCGGTCGAGATCGCAGCGGCGACCCATTTGCCACCGAGCAGCTCGAGAAGCGCCTCGGCCGCTTCGTGCTCGTTCGGTGGTCCGCTCACGCCCCGGCTCGGGCACGGGCGGGCGCTTCGTCATCGACGAGCAACGGCCCGAGCAGCTGGAGCATCTGCTCCTCGCTCGTGATCGGCGTCGAGCGGCCGAGCGCGCGCTCCACGTCCCGTGCTACCGACGACAGAGCGCGGCGCCTCGCCAATCCCTTTTCCTTTTCGGAGCGGATTCGATCCGTACCGATGCGGATCTTCCAGCGTTCGATGCTCAAGTTCGACACTAGCTCGCGTGCCTTGGTCTCACCAAGACGGGAGACCACCCTGACGAGAAGCTCTCCCGCGATTTCCTCGGCCTCTACCGCGCGTCGGCGAATGTACTCGAGGGTTTCGTCCGGGGTCATGTCGTCCTGCAAGGCCATGTGCGTGTCGACCAGCAGCGACGGGAAGGCCGGCACGTCTTCGAAACGAGCCTCGGGTTCGTGCGGCGCGATCAGCGCCCACTGTCGCAGGAGCGCTTGGACGTAGTTGGAAACCTCGAAGATACGCTGGCCGGCTTCGACTTGGACGGTGTGTTCCTTGCCGCTGAGTCGGTAGAGCCCGCGGAGGTAGTACTGGCAGAGGAAGGTCCAGTACGCGAAGTTGTCCCAGTAGATCTTCGCGAGCATCGCGGGGGCGTGACCGTAGATGGGAGCGGCGTCCCGGAAGATGTCGAGCGCGCCGGCGACGAGGACCCGGTACTGGATGTTGAGCTCGCGAGTACGCGTTTCGAGGTCTTCCCCGGCCAGGTCGACCCGGATCAGCTCTTCGGTGAACGAGTTGGCCAGGGCGATGAAATCGTTGCCGGGGCTGTAGAGCGGATCTACGAAGGCGCCGGCTTCGCCGACCACGCCCCAGCGGTCCGCGGACCAGCAGCGCCCGAGGGTGTGGCTGTAGTCCCGGATGCAAAGGAAATCGAGAACCTCGCGTTCGAGGAGGTGCTTGGCGAGCACGGGTTCGTGCTCGGCGATGAACTCGCGGAGCCGCTCCAAGGTCTGGAGGCGTTTGAAGTCGTGGTACTCGGAGTGCGCGACCACGCCGACGCTGGTGTTGCCCGAGGAGAGTGGGATGATCCAGAGCCAGTAGCCGGGGCCCATGAGGTGGTTCGTCGAGCGCCAGCGTTCGGAGGCGAAGTCCGGGTCGTGCCAGCCGCTGACTTCTTTGGGAACGAGGTCGTTGACGTCGAGCTTGCCTTTGACGCGGAACCAGCCGGACGAAGCGCTGTGCCGCGTCCTCCGGGTGAGCTTCAACTTACGGCGGAGAAACGCGGCGCGGCCGGTGGCGTCGATCAGCCAGCGCGCGCTCAGTGTTCGCTCGCCCTCCGGGCCTTCGGCTCGAATGCGGTGGGGCTCGTCGCCCGGGCAGAGCTCGACTTCGGTGACGGTGTGGCCTTCGAGCAAGGTGACGCCGTCTTCCTCGAGCATCGCGCGCAGGTCCGACTCGAAGATGCCGCGGTCGATTTGATACGACTGGACGATCGGTTCGGACGAGGGGCCGATCTCCGTCCGTTGCTCGAGGGGGAGCTCACCGCCGCCAGGGTAGAAGCGAAGCCCGAACTTCAATATGTGTTTCGTCTCCAAGTACTCGCGAAGGCCGAGCCGTTCCAAGTACTGCGAGCCGAGCTCGACGCTGGACTCGCCTACCTTGTGCGCCGCCACGGGGAGGGGACGCGAGGTCTTGTCGATGGCGGCGATGCTCGCGTTCGGATGCTGTTGACGGATTTGGCGAGCCAGGGTGAGCCCTGCCATGCCCGCTCCGCAGATCACGACATCAAACGAGTCTCGCATGATCATCCTCTCGCTTCGTGCGCACCGTGTCGGTCTATACACGGAACGGCCGCCGTTGACGAGGGTACGGCCGGGTGATAAATTCGCGCCTTGCGCAAGGCCTGGCGATTATTTCTGGTCACCTCGACGCTGGCGCTCTATTTCATCGTGCTCGCTCCGCTCGGGTACGGCGCCCTAACCGTCATGAGCATCCTGCCCACCCGCGATGCGGACGCACGCGCTCGGCGTTTGCAGGGCATCGTTTGTTGGGGCTTTCGCACCATGCACGATTGGCTTCGATGGATCGGGATCATCGATTTCGACCCGCGCGAGGTCGAAGGCGCGCTGCCCGACGGTCCTTGCATCGTGGTGGCCAACCATCGGACGCTCACGGACATCACCTCGATCATGGCGTCCTTTGGTCACATGACCGCGGCGGTAAGGCCGGACATCTTCCGCATGCGCTGGCTACGACCCCTGGTCCAGAGTGCGGGGTTCGTTGAAGGGGCCTCCGACAACCCACTGCACCTGGGGAAGATGATCGACGCGGCGGCGAGCAGGGCCAAGCGTGGGTCCAGGTTCGTATTGTTTCCGGAGGGCACGCGCGCACCGAGCGATGAGTTGCTCCCTTTTGGACGCACCGCGTTCGAAATTGCCTGTCGGGCGGACGTCCCCGTCGTCCCGCTGCTGCTCCACTGGAAGCACCCCTGGCTGTCCAAAAACTACCCGCTCTTCGCGATACCAAAGGGGGCCACGGAGCTGCGCATCGAAGCCTTGCCGCCGGTCTATCCCCAGGACTTCCGTGGCTCTAGCCGGGCCCTTAGGGATGTGGTAGAGAGCACGTTCCGGGCGCGACTGAATGTGGATTCAGGTAAGGAGTTAGAGGGTTACAATGCCGGAATCAATCGAGAATCGGCTCAAGCAGCTCATCGTTGACGCGCTGATGTTGGACGACGTGGTCCCCGACGAAATCGAGGACGAAGCTCCTCTGTTCGTCGAAGGCCTCGGCCTCGATTCGATCGACGCTTTGGAGCTCGCCCTGGCGGTCCACAAAGAGTTCGGCGTCCGAACCTCGGCCGAGGACGAGCGCAATCGGGAGATCTTCTACTCCGTGAAGAGCCTCTCGGACTTCATCCGCGCGGAGCAGGCAAACCCGAGTGCATCAGCAGCGGGCGAGGAGCAACCGTCCCAAGCGCAGTGACGCACCGCGATGATTGGCAAGATTGTCCAGATCGTCGCCGGCCTCGCGCTCCTCGTCTATCCCTTCGCGGTCTACTTCGGCCTTAGTCACTGGGATGTCCGAGCCGCGGCTCTGGTGCTTCTGGTCTTGATCGCGCCTGCCGCCCTCGCGCGTTTGAAGAAGCACAGGGCATCCGAGGTCAAGGCGATCGCGTTCGTGCCCCTCGTCACGGTCGTCTTGCTCGCGGCTAGCGCTGCGCTCGACGCCGCGGGTTTCATTTTGGCGGTGCCAGTGTTCGTGAACCTCGGCTTGCTCGCGACCTTCGGACCGACGCTGCGCTGGGGGCCGCCGATGATCGAGCGCTTTGCGCGCTTGCAGGAACCCGAGCTTTCGGAGCCCAAGGTTCGCTGGTGTCGGACCTGGACGTGGATCTGGTGTGGCTTCTTCGTTTTGAACGGAGCCGCTGCCGCCGCGCTTGCGCTCTTCGCGCCTCTGGCATGGTGGACGCTCTACAACGGTCTGATCGCGTACGGGCTCATCGGCGTCCTTTTCGCGATCGAGTTCGTGCTGCGACACGTGAGATTCGGCGCCGCTTCCCGACAGGCGCTCGGAAGCTCGCAGGCCCCCGGAGGGCCGACGCGATGAATCACTCGCTGCTCCTGCGACACGAACCGTCCGACCCCGTCGCGTTTGGAAAGGGCGGGGAGCGGACAGCGGCCGACCTCCTCTGCGACGCGGCCCGCATCGTCGATCAGCTCCCTGCGCCAAGCGAAGGGTCACACGTCCTGCTCGTCTTCACGGGCGACCGCTACGGATTCTCTTCGTCGCTCCTCGGCGCCTGGGCCGCGGGGCACGCCGTTGCGCTGCCTCCGAACACGAGCCGCGACTCGGTGCTCAGCGCGCTGCGCCGGCCCGACGTCGTGGCCATGCTCCACGACACGGACGCAGGGAAGCCGGTTCGCATCGAGCCGTTCAGCTCGGCCGCAGCGCAGGGTCCGCGCTTGACCCAGCCGACGCTGCCCGAAAGGGACGTCGTAGCGACTCTGTTCACTTCGGGCACCGAGAGCGCGATGACCCCGTGCCCGAAGAGCGCGGTTCAGCTCCTCTCCGAAGCGCAGGTCTTGGCCGAGGCGTTCCGCGCGTTTCCAGGCGACCGCTTCGTCGCGACGGTGCAGCCGTCTCACATCTACGGTTTGCTCTATTCGGTCCTCATTCCCCTGGTCAGCGGCGGGGCCTTCATTCGCGAGACGCCTTTTCATGCAGAGACGATTGCCGCCCGGGTCAAAGAGCACGCCGCGCGCTTGCTGGTGACGGTGCCGGCGCACCTGCGCGGCCTGAGCGACGTCGAAGGGGGCGGCCTGTCGTCGTTGACTCGGGTGTTTTGCTCGACTGCGCCTCTTCGGGCCGAGCTCTCCAGCGCGTTTCTCTCGTCCCATCACACGCCGGTGACCGAGATCCTCGGTTCGACCGAGACCGGCGGCATCGCGTGGCGAGAGCAGCCGGAGCGTGCAGCCTGGCAGCCGCTTCCCGAGGTCGAGGTGAACGTCGACGAAGACGCGTTTCTCTGGGTGCGCTCTCCATTCGCCGGAGGGGACGTTCCCGTGCGCACGGCGGACCTCGGCAAAACACTAGCCGACGGAACCTTCGTCCACCTCGGTCGCTCCGACGGCATCGTGAAGGTCGGCGGCCAGCGGGTGTCCCTCCCGGCGATGGAGCAATGGCTTCTAGGGCAGGAGGGCGTCGAGGACGCGACGCTGCTGGCGGTCCAGGCGGGCGGCTTGCGGGACGTTCAGGTCCTCGCCGCGGTTGTCGCGCCCGACTGGACGGTGCCTCGACTGCGGGCTGCCATCGCTGCGCGATTCGAAGCGTCGGCCTTGCCGCGCCGCATTCTCATTCTCGAACGCCTTCCGCGCGAAGACAACGGCAAGCTGCCGCGCCGCCGTCTTCTTCAGCTTTTCGGACTCAACGCCGACGGGGAGGCGATTCGTTGGGACCTGGACTGGGGGGAACGGAGCGAGAGCGTCGAAGGTGACCGAGTGACGCTGCGTGTCCCCGTTCACATTCCCGAGACGTATGGGGCGTTTGAAGGTCACTTCCCCGGATACCCGATCCTTGCGGCGGCGTTCCAACTCGACGACCTCGTGCTTCCACGCATTCGTGCCGAGCGCCCGGAGCTGGGAGCCGTTCGTTCGGTTCGGCGCCTGAAGTTCCTCGGCCGGATCGTTCCGGACGACCGGCTCGAGCTCGTGCTTCGCTGGACGGGCGCGGAGCCGACTGTCGATTTCAGCGTCGCCCGTGGCGACAAGGTCTGCTCCGGGGGACGCATTGTCTTCGAGGGGACGGACGCTTGAGCGGGGACGGACAGGAACGCTTTCACCCCTGCGTGATCGTGCCGACCTACAACAACCCGGTGACGGTTCGCGCGGTCGTGGAGCGAGTGCGGGAGCATTGCGAGCAGGTGCTGGTCGTCGACGACGGGAGCGACGAACCTGGGCGACTCGCCTGCGAAGCTCTGGCTGACGAGGGGCTGGCTCGAGTTACGCGTCGCGAGCGCAACGGCGGGAAGGGCGCTGCCGTCAAGACGGGATTCCAACTGGCTCGAGATCAGGGCTTCAGTCACGCCGCGCAGGTCGACGCGGACGGACAGCATGACCTCGAGCGGCTTCCGGACTTCTTGCAGGCGGCGCGGGAACGGCCGAACGCTCTGATCCTCGGTTACCCGGTCTACGATGACAGCGTGCACAAGGGGCGCCTCGTCGCCCGGCGCATCACGGGGTTCTGGGTGGCTCTCGAGCTGGGCTCCACGGAAATCATCGAGGACGCCATGGTTGGTTTTCGGGTGTACCCGCTAGCGGCGGCGACGTCGGTTCCGGTCCGCGGCGACCGAATGGACTTCGACGTGGAGATCGCCGTGCGCATGGCTCGGGCCGGGGTCCCGATCGTCAACTTGCCAGTCGGCGTCCGCTACTTGAGCGGCGACGAGGGCGGGGTGTCTCACTTCCGCATCTTCGGAGATAACTTGCGCCTTTCCTGGATGCACACGCGGCTCTGCGTGCAGGGCCTTTGGCGTTGGTTCAGATCACGGCTGAGGCTGACGCCGTGAGCTGGCTCAGCCAACGAGAGCGCGGCGCGGTCCTCGGCATTCGATTCGTGTTCGGCTTCGCCACCGCGTTCGGTCGCTGGCCGGCGCGGCAGTTCGTCCGCTTGCTCGCGCTGTTCTACGCGCTGTTCGACGCCAAGGCCAAGCGCGCCTCGAGAGCCTGGCTCGAACGGGTGACGGCCGGCCCCGTTCGCTGGTTCGACGTGTATCATCACATCTCGATGTTCGCGCAGGTCGCGCTCGATCGAATCTTCTTGCTCAAGGGCAAGACGGCTGCGTTCGAAGTGACCCGCACCGGCAACGAGCACTTGAAGGCGCTGACTCGCGAGCGCCGGGGCGCGATCCTGCTCGGCGCTCACCTCGGCAGCTTCGAAGCGATGCGCGCCAGCGCGGACGAAGAATCTTTTCCGCTGAGCATCGTCGGTCACTTCGAGAACGCGCGAATGATCAACGCGCTTCTGTCCGACCTCGACCCCGAGATGGCTGCCAATGTGATCCACGCGGGCGACGACCCGATGGGGTTTGCCCTCGAGGTCAGGGACCGGCTCTCTCAGGGGCACATGATCGCGATCCTCGGCGATCGCGTCGGACTCAACGAGAAGACCGTCAGCGTCGAATTTTTCGGAAAACACGCGCCTTTTCCGGCCGGGCCGTTCATTCTGGCCGCTGCGCTACAGGCACCTGTTTACCTCGTGTTTGGTCTATATTATGAACCAAATCGCTACGATCTCTTCTGCGAGCCATTTGCGGAGCGCATCGAGCTACCTCGCCGCGAGCGGGGTGAGGCCCTGCAACGCGTGGTTCAGCAGTATGCAAATGCGGTAGAGCGTTTCTGCCGGAAAGCACCCGACAACTGGTTCAATTTCTATGACTTCTGGGGCGAACAAAACGATGAAAGCGACTGAGCCGTCTTCCGAGCTCCGCGCCTCGATCGAAGTCGGGGAATCGCCGCTGAGCATCGACGACATCCTCGCCTTGGCCGAAGGCGCCGCCGTCCCTCGACTCGGCCAGGCGGCGCGCAGGCGCATGCAGGCGAGCGCGGACCTCGTGGCCCGGCTTCACGAGGACGAGGCCCACATCTACGGGGTGACCACCAGCGTCGGAGCCTCCGTCGGGACGCACGTGCCGCGCCTGTTCGCGAGAGACCTTTCACTGAACATTCAGCGAATGCACGGCTGCGGGACGGGGCAGCTCTTGAGCGATGAGCAGACCGCCGCGGCCTTGGCAGTTCGCCTGTCTTCTTTGTCGCAGGGGAAGAGCGGGGTTCGTCCGCTCGTCGCCGATCGACTGGTCGATTTTCTCAGCCACCGAGTTTTGCCACTCATCCCTTCCGAAGGCTCCGTCGGCGCCAGCGGCGATCTCACACCGCTCTCGTACGTCGCCGCCGCCCTGGTGGGCGAGCGTGAAGTTCGGTTCAAGGGGGAGGTGCTCGAGAGCGCTGAAGCGCTGCAGGCCATCGACGTGGCGCCGCTGACGCTCGGGCCACGAGAGGTTCTGGCGCTGATGAACGGGACCAGCGTCGCCACGGCCATCGCCTGCGTCGCCTGGGCCCGCGCTCGCGCGCTGAGCCGGCTCGCCGCCTGCGTGACGGCGATGTGCTCGGAGGTCGTGCACGGCAACCCGACGCACTTCGACTCGTTCATCCACGAGGCAAAGCCGCACGTCGGCCAGCTTCTGGCGGCGCGCTGGGTTCGCGAGGATCTCGGCTACGACGCTTCGCGCACCAGAGCGGGCGTTCGGCTCCAGGACCGCTACTCCATTCGCTGCGCGCCGCACGTCATCGGGGTGGCTGTCGACTCGCTCCGCTGGAGCCAGTCCGCGCTCGAAACCGAGCTCAACGGCGTCAGTGACAACCCCTTGGTCGACGTCGAAGCGGGGAGGGTGGTGCATGGGGGCAACTTCTACGGAAGCCACGTGGGTTTTGCCTGCGACACGCTCAAGGTGGCGGTCGCCAACATCGCCTGCCTCCTCGATCGGCAGCTGACGCTTCTGTGCAACCCCGCAGAGAACGACGGCCTCCCTGCGAACCTGGTGGGCGTGCAAGAAGCCAAGGCTTGTTCCCACAACGGGTTCAAAGCGGTCACGATCGCGGCGTCCGCGCTTGCGGCGGAGGCACTCAAGCTGACCATCCCGGCCAGCGCCTTCAGCCGGAGCACCGAGCAACACAATCAGGACAAGGTTCCGATGGCGACTCTCGCGGCCCGCGACCTCGCCCGCGTCGTGGAGATCACGGAGCAGGTCGCCGCGATGATGACGCTCGCTTGCTGCCAGGCGGTCGACCTTCGGGACGACGCCTTGGCGTTCTCGGACCGCAGTTCGGCCATGCGCGCGGCGGTTCGCGAAGTCGTGCCCACGTTGGGGCCGGACCGCCGGATGGATGTAGACATCGCCGCGGTGCTCGACCTTCTTCGCAGCCGCGCGTTGCCGCACGGTTCGGACGCGCTCGGATGAGCCGCCCCGACCACGCGGTCAGTATCGACGCGACGGTCCCGTTTCACCTCTGCGATCCGCTCTTCGTCGTTTGGCACGGCCGCTACTTCGAGTACTTCGGGATGGCACGGGCCGAGCTCATGAAGAGCCGGAACCTCGACGTTCCCGAGATCCGCGACCTCGGATACCGGATGTACATGACCGATGTGCGCTGCCGCTACATGTACCCGCTCGGCTACGGGGACGACCTCCGAGTGACGGCCTGGTTCACTGCGGCGTCACCGCTGATTCGGGTCGCGTATACGATCACGAACCTGACGCACAGCCGAAAGAGCGCGCGGGCCTACACCGAAATTGCGACGACCGACGGGCGAGGAGAGCTCTTGCTGCAAACGCCTTCGGTCATCCTCGAGCGCCTTCCGGCGGAGCTTCTCGGAGACGCGGCGTGACCGAACGACCCAAACCGCGCGCGCTCGTGACCGGGGCGAGCCGGGGGATTGGCGCTGCGATCGCCAAGGAGCTCGCGTCGATGGGGCATCCCGTCATCCTCAACTACCGGAGCAAGCAGGCAGCCGCCGAGGCCGTGCAAGCCGAGATCCGCGAGTCCGGCGGAGTGGCGGAGCTTTGCGGCTTCGACGTTCGTGACCGCGAGGCCTCGAAGGCGGCGATCGAATCGCTTCTCGAAGGCGACGACCTGCCGATCGGCGTGCTGGTCAACAACGCCGGGGTCGCCTCGGATGCAGCGTTTCCGGCGATGTCCTGGGAAGCCTGGGAGGAAGTCACGCGGACCACGCTCGACGGTTTTTACAATGTCACGCAACCGCTCGTGATGCCGATGGTGCGCCAGCGCTGGGGGCGAATCATCAGCCTCTCGTCGATCTCCGGGCTCCGGGGAAACCGCGGGCAAGTCAATTACGCCGCCGCCAAGGCTGGCATCGTGGGCGCGAGCAAATCGCTCGCGATCGAGCTCGGGAAGCGCAAGATCACGGTCAACTGCGTGGCGCCGGGCTTGATCGACACCGAGATGATCGAAGACGTGCCCGATTTCGTTCTGAAGCAGATGATTCCGGCCGCTCGCGTCGGCACGCCGGACGAGGTGGCCGCGCTGGTTGGCTTTCTAGCGAGTGAGCGCGCGAGCTACATCACCGGGCAGGTCATTCGCATCGACGGAGGTTTCGTATGACGGCGTCGCGGCTCTGGGACGTGATCGTCGTCGGCGCCGGGCCGGCGGGCTCGACTGCGGCGGCTCTGCTCGCGGGCAAGGGCTTCGAGGTGCTGGTTCTCGAAAAAGAAGAGTTCCCCCGGTTCCACATCGGCGAGTCGCTGCTTCCGGCGGGGCTTCCGGTGCTTCACGAGCTCGGAATCGAACCCGACGAAGACGTCTTCATGTTCAAGCGTGGGGCTCAGTTTCTGCGCGAGTCGACCGGCCTCGTCTCCTCGTTCGATTTCGCCGGAGCGCTTGCTGGGCCGCCGCGCCATGCATGGCACGTCGAGCGGGCGAGCTTCGACACGATGCTCCGGGACAAGGCTGCTGCGCGCGGGGCGCTGGTGCGACATGGGGTGACCGTCACAGATATGCAGGTCGATACGGATTCCGCCTCGGTGCAAACCTCGTACGGCACCGAACGGGCACGCTTCATCGTCGACGCGAGTGGGCAAGACCGTTTCGTCGCCAAGCTCAGGCGAGCCACCGTCCCGTATTCGCAGTTCGGAAAGGCGGCCGCGTTCGCCCACTTCGACGGTCTGTCCGACGAGGCGATCGAGGTCATCGGCCCGGGCAACGACATTCGGATCATGATGGTCGAAGACGGTTGGCTCTGGGTGATCCACCTGCCCGGTCGCCGGCTGAGCGTGGGGCTCGTGTCGAAGAAGCCCGGCGTCAGCGGCCGCGCCCTGGATCGCGAAATTGCGGTGTCGCCACTCTTGCGTTGCCTGACCCACGGGACGGAGGCGACGGACGCCCGGCTCGTCAGCGGGTTCAGCTACCGGAACGACGCCAAGTGCGGGCCGCGCTACGCCTGCATCGGAGACGCCGCCTGTTTTCTCGACCCGGTGTTCTCATCCGGTGTGAGCCTCGCTCTGCTTGGCGCCGAGGGTTTGGTCGAACGGCTCGCGCCCGCTTTGCAGAACGGCACCGAGTCGAATGAAGATCTCTACCGCGACGAGTCGGCAAAGATGGACGAAGGCTACCGGGCCTTCGCCTTGCTGATCAACCGCTTCTACAATACAAAACTCGTCGACAATGTGGTGCTCAACTCACCAGCCGAGGGCGAGCTTCGCGCCAGCATTACGAGCATGCTTGCCGGGGACGTCTGGCGTGAGGGCAACGCGTTCAGGGACATGCTGTTCCGGTCCCGGATTCAACTTTGAGCGCGAGAGTCGAGTGATGCTTTGAGCTTCTCCGTCGAGCCAGTCGCCATCACCGGCATGACTCTCAGCAACGCGCTCGGGAACGGCTGCGACGAAGTTCGGGGGGCCTTGGCTCGAACGGAGTCGAAGCTCGGGCCCTCGCCGGTCGACGTTCCGTTCACGACCGCGGTGGGCGCGATTCGAAACGAGCTTCCGGGCCTCGCCCCCGAGCTCGGCCCTTGGTCGACCCGGCTGACCCGAATCGCGCAGCAGTTGGTCAACGGCTTGGAAGGCGAGCTGGCCGCGCTCCGAGGGCGATGGCAGGCCGATCGAATCGCCGTGATTCTCGGCACGAGCACCGCCGGCGCCGAGACCACGGAAGCCGCCTTCCAGCACTACCTGGCTACCGATGTCTTGCCGGACGACTACGACCTTTGGCGACAGCACACCTATGGCGCGGTTCTGCACGTGATGCGGGAGCTCACCGGTGCCAGGGGGCCGGGCTGGGTCGTCTCGACGGCCTGCACGTCGAGCGCGAAGCCTTTGGCCACGGCGCAGCGCCTGATCGGCGCCGGTCTCATCGATGCGGCGATCGTCGGCGGCATCGATACGCTTTGCGCGATGACGCTTTGCGGATTCAACGCGCTCGGCGCGCTCTCGTCGAAACCCTGCCGGCCTTTCTCCAAAGAGCGCGACGGGATTAGCATCGGCGAGGGTGGGGCGCTTCTTCTGCTCGAGCGGGGCGGCGAGCCGATCGTCTGGCTCGACGCGGTGGGAGAGAGCTCGGACGCCTACCACATCAGCGCTCCGCACCCGAAGGGGCTTGGCGCGCAGCTCGCGATGCAGCGGGCGATCGAGCGAGCCGGTTGCACCGCCAAGGACGTCGACCACATCAACGCGCACGGCACGGGCACGCCGCACAACGACAGCGCCGAGGCCAACGCGATTTCAGAGCTCTTCGGGAACGAGATCCCGGTGGTTTCTACGAAGGGGTACACCGGACACACGTTGGGCGCGGCGGGAGCCACCGAGGCGGTGCTCGCATCGTTTGCGCTCACCGAAGGCTGGATTCCGGCATCGCCCGGAGTCGCCCCAGTCGACGACAAAATCCGCATCCACGTTGCGACCGAACGAACGGCGGGAACCTTTCGGAGGGTCCTCAGCAACTCGTTTGCGTTCGGCGGAAACAATGTGAGCGTCCTGCTGAGGTCCGCATGACCTCGATGCTCGAAGTGGAGGTCGCCGGACTGGGCCTCTTCATGCCCGAGTTTCCCACGATGGCGGACTGGCGGGCTGGCGCTCCCCGTGCAGAGCCGCAGCTGCCAGGCGGTGCGCGTCTCGTTCGCCGGGCGCGCGGGCGATCGAGTGCAGCGGGTGGCCGAGCTCGACCAGCTCGTCTTCGACAAGCTCGGCTACCCGGACCTGCCCGAGGCTTTCTTCCACGACATCGACCTCGCTTTCCGCAAGCGGTCGGCCTTCTTCGTCTTCCCCGACGTCATCCCCGCGCTCGATGCCATGCAGGAGGCCGGCCTGCGCCTGGGCGTCGTGAGCAACTGGGGCTGGCATGCGCCCGAGCTGCTGCAGACGCTGGAGCTGGCGCGCCACTTCGAGATCATGAGCATCAGCGCCCGCGTGGGCTACCAGAAGCCGCACGCGGCCATCTTCGAGCACGCGCTCGATCTCCTCGACATCGGACCCGAGCAGGCCGTCCACGTCGGTGATGACCCGGAAGCTGACGTGCTCGGCGCCAGGAGCGTGGGCATCGAACCCATCCTCATCGACCGCAAGGGCCGCCTCGCTCCGCCCCTCGGCGCCGAGGCCGAGACGGGCGCCGTGCCCACCATCCACGACTTCGGCGACCTGCTCGATCTCCTGCGCATCGAGCGCCCACAGGCACTAGCCGAGGCCGGAGCC
>JBLYYU010000232.1:0-9145 GCA_048550275.1 Polyangiales bacterium | reverse complement strand
GCGGGAAAGTCGTGACGGACTTGCAGTACCTCGGCTGAAATCCGAAGGCCGGCCAGCTCGGGGAAGTAGTACTCGAGCTCCTCGGTGAAGAGGCGCCGAACCTCCGACTCGCCCTCGATGTCGGCGGGCAAGGCGTAGCTGTGCAACTCGAGCACGGCGCCGTCGTTGGCGATGGCCCAGTCCGATGCCTCGTCGGTGATGCGATGGTAGAGGGTGACCGAATCGAGTACGCGTCGCCGATCCACGTTGATGAAGGTCGGCAAGCCGGGTCGCACATCCTTGTCGACCCAGATTCTCCAGACCGCATACCCGTGAGAGGTGCGAAGGGATTGCAGGCTCGACACCATCCCGGGAGCGGCTCGTGCGAGCCACGGAGAGCCGGCCAGGATCGACTGCATTCCAGGGATGTCGGCAGCGATGATGACCCAGTCGTACTCCTCCCCGGCGACTTCGAACCGTCGGCTGCTGCCGGGCTCGATGCCTTCGACCGCAGCACCAAGTCGGACCTCGACGTTGTTCGCCTCCAGATGTGAGCGGATCGGGGTCAGGAGAGTCGTCTCGTAGTCGCCTTTCGGATAGTCGTACATCAGCCCGTGGTCGTGGCCGAGGTAATAGAAGTGAAAGGCGCGCAGCACGTCGGCAGTCGAGAGCTCGGTTTCGTTCGAGAAGAACGCGCGCGCGAACGTGCGGAACGAAACCCTGAGCTCTTCGGGGAGCGCGGCTTCGTTGCAGAACTGCTCGAACGAAACGCTGTCGAAGGCCTCGTAGGTGGCCTCCATGTCGAATCGCAGAAACTCGTCGAGCCGGCTGCGGGTTCGTTTCGAAACGACATCACGCCAGCGGTAAAACCCCTTGCGACCGAGATCCAGGATGTTGAGGACCGGGACGGTTTCGACTCCGCCGAAGCTGAGCGGACGTCGATTGGCGTCCAGGATGAGGTAGTCCTCGATCTCCCGGAAGCCCTGGCGCAAACCCAGTCGATCGAGGAAGCGATTCAGGTTGTAGTACTGTCTGAAGAACGCGTGGAACCCGTGCTCGATGGTCTGCTCGCCATCGCCGACCGGGACTTTCCAGGCACCGATCTTTCCACCGAGGTACTCGTTTCGCTCGAAGAGAGTCACCTCGATGCCGCGCTCGCCTAGCGCGGAGGCGGCACCGATTCCGGCGAGCCCGCCCCCGATGACGGCGACCCGCGCACTGCCGCTCGCCATCGACGGCGGGGCCGCAGCGGTGGTATCGTCGAGCTCCTGTCGATAATAGCCGCCCAGCCTCCGCTCGATCAACGAAGCGGCCAGGATTTTCAGCCTGGTTCGTCCACCCAACAACCAAAAAAGGAGCACCGCCCCCGGCAGGATGAGCCACCAGACGCTCATCGTTCAGGTCCTAAGAACCGCGAATTGTCCATGATTCTATGCATTTCTCAGCCTGCGTGATGTCCATGTGCTGTCTATGTTGTGTCCAGGGCTTGTCAAGGTTCATATTGGACACATAAGCTGATGTCGGAGGGGAAATGATGACCGACTCGCAGGACATAGGGGTTCTCGGAAGCGGGCCCGCAGCGCTCGCTATGGCCTCGGCGCTCATCAGCCTCGGCGCGAAGGTCACACTGATAGCACCCGAGCCGGAACGCGCATGGGAGCCGAACTACTGCCTGTGGTCGGACGAGGTGCCCCCCGGTATGGAGGGCCTGGCCGAGCGGTTCTGGCCGGAAGTGACGGTCGCGACTTCCTTGGGCGTTCAAAATCTGCAGAGGCCCTACGTCAAACTCGACACGCCCGCGCTGCAAGCTTTCTTTTGGAAGCATCTAGACGCCCCGAACGTGACGGTAGAGCAAGGGCGAGCATTGCGCTTGGACCACGATGCTCGCGGCACGACGATTCAACTGGACGACGGCTCGAGCCGGCGCGTCCGGGTAGTGGTTGATGCATCTGGAGGACGGAGCCGGTTCGTCGAGCGGGTTCACGGGCGCGCACCGGCATTTCAGATCGCATACGGTTTGCTTCTCGACGCCCCGGGTCACGATTTCAATCCGCAGCGAATGGTCCTCATGGACTTTCGACCGGCGACTCCGGATTCGATCGAGCCCGCGTCGTTCTTGTACGCGCTTCCCCTGAGCGACGGCCGTTTGTTCGTCGAGGAAACCTCCTTGGCACGTCGCCCGGCAGTCCCCCTGGAGCTTCTGCGCGTTCGCCTCGAATCGCGTCTCGCGTCTCTAGGGCTAGAACGCTGCGCGCGCCTTGCAGAAGAGCACTGTGCAATCCCCATGGGTCTCGGCCTGCCAAAACCGGTTCAACGCGTCGTTCCGTTTGGTGCCGCCGCCTCGATGGTTCATCCCTCCTCGGGCTACATGATTTCTCAGATCTTGAGGAAGGCGGACCCCGTCGCCGAATCCATCCTGGCGGGCCTCGACACCGGCGACGTCAGCGAAGTTGCAGCCACCGCAATCGGAACGCTCTGGCCTCGCTCCCAGCGCAGCGTCTGGGAAATCTACGGGCTTGGTCTGGAGGCGATCGTCGCCATGGGCACGGAAGAAACCACGCGATTCTTCGATGGCTTCTTTCGACTTTCTCTCGAGGACTGGTCTGGTTTTCTTAGCGGAACCATTCCTCCGAGCCGGCTTGCGGGCGTCATGACGCGTCTGTTTCGGGGTCTGCCAGCTTCGACGCGATGGAATCTGCTTCGCACTAGCCTTTCGACTGGCGCTGCCCCGCTGGCCAGGTCCGTTCTTCAACCAGGTACGAGATGAACACGGCAACACCCACTGCAACTACGGCACTGAAACATGCTCGCACATTGGCGACGGTTTTGCTCGATCGCGCCGACCTGATTTCGCGGGTCGAGTCACGGATGACAGAGCTAGCGGGTAATCAGTTCGTCGATCCCGGCGCGCGGATGATCCATGAACATCTGGGCGCCGGTGGAAAGCGACTCCGGGCCCGCCTCGCACTTGCAGCAACTCGCGCGCTCGGTGCTCAACCGGAAGATGCGGTCGATTGGGCCGCGGCCGTCGAGTTGCTCCACAACGCTTCTCTGGTTCACGACGACATTCAGGACGGCGATCGCACTCGTCGGGGTAGGCCGGCGCTCTGGGCGCGGCACGGCCTCGCGCAGGCGATCAACACCGGCGATCTCTTGCTCATGCTGCCGTTCCGGGCACTCTGCCGATATCCCGCGGAGACGCAGGCCAGCCTCGTCCAGGTTCTAGCCAACTACGCAGACAGTACGGCCCGCGGCCAAATCCAAGAGCTCGCGTTGACCGCGTCCGAAGACGATTCCTGGCCTGACTACTTCCGTGCGGTCTCGGGCAAGACCGGCACCCTTTTCGCACTGCCGGTGCGAGGGGCCGCCGAGATCGCCAGGCTCCCGGAGGAACAGGCGGACGAATTGGCGAGCGCTTTCAGCTCCATTGGCGTCCTGTATCAGCTTCAGGATGACCTTCTCGATCTCTTTGACTACAAGGGACGAGGGTCTCGGGGCAGTGACATCTACGAAGGACGGCTCAGCGCCGTCGTCCTCACGCATTTGGATATTCATCCTGAGGATTCTGGCGCGATCTTCGATGTCCTTCGCAAGCCGCGCGCGCAGACCAGCCCCGAGGAGGTTCTCTTCACGATCGAGCGATTCATCGAAGGTGGAGCCGTACGACAACTGCTCCAACGAATCGATTCCTTGGCCAGCGATTTGCTCAGATCGGATGCGCTCGACGCTTTCCCGAGCATCCGAGTCGTCGCCGAGGAGCTCGTGCTGCGCGTGCTCGCACCAGTCGAAATCTTGAAAGGAGCCCACCGTGAGTAAGAAGGCTATCGTCATCGGCGCCGGTTTTGGTGGCCTCGCGGCCGCTGCTCGGCTTCGGGCTATGGGGCACGACGTCACCGTTCTCGAGGCTGGCGGCCAGCCCGGCGGCCGCGCGCGGGCGTTCGAGAGCGAAGGGTTTCATTTCGATGCTGGCCCGACGGTGATCACCGCGCCTCACCTTTTCGACGAGCTCTTCGAGCTTTTTGGAAGAGACCGGCGAGACTATTTCAAGCTCACACCGGTCGACCCGTTCTACCGCGTGGTATTTCCCGACGGGCGGCAGTTCGACTATGTCGGCGACGACGAGCGGCTCTTGGACCAGATCGCCAAGTTCAGCCCGGCTGACGTCGTAGGCTACCAGCGATTGGTAGAGCACTCTCGGCAGATCTTCGACGTTGGCTACACCGAGCTAGTCGACGCGGACTTCTCCAAGTTTGGGGACATGATGCGAATCGTCCCGGACTTGGTGCGGCTTCGGGCTTACAAGAGCCTCTACGGTCTTGTCGCGCACTACATCAAGGACGACGCGCTCCGTCAGGTGTTCACCTTCCAGCCTCTGCTCATTGGCGGAAACCCATTTCGCGCGCCAGCGATTTACCTCTTGATCCACTGGCTAGAGCGCAAATGGGGGATCCATTTCGCGATGGGCGGCACCACTGCGATCGTGAACGGCTTGACCCGTCTTCTCGAGGATGTGGGTGTCGATGTTCGGATGAACGCGGCGGTCGAGCGTATCGAGGTCCAAAACGGCCGGGCCAAGGGCGTGCTGCTCGAAGACGGCAAGTTCATCGAATCAGAGATCGTAGTCTCGAACGCCGACCCTGCGATGGTCTACACGAAGCTGATCGACTCCTCTGTCCGTCGAAAGAACAGCGATGCGGCGATCGCGCGCAAGCGTTACTCGATGAGTCTGTTCGTTGGCTACTTCGGTACCAAGAAGACCTATCCGGATCTCGCGCATCACTCGATTCTTCTCGGACCGCGCTACCGCGAGCTTCTGACGGACATCTTCGACCGCAAGAAACTCTCCGACGACTTCTCGCTCTACCTTCACGCGCCAACGCGCACCGACCCGAGCTTGGCGCCTCCCGGTGGCGAGAGCTTCTACGTTCTGTCGCCGGTTCCCAATCAGAAGAGCGGGATCGATTGGGAGGTCGAAGGGCCGCGGTACATGGACCGGATTCTCGACGCCTTGGACGCACATCAGCTCCCTGGGCTTCGCGAGAATCTCGTTACGCAGTTTCATGTCGATCCGCGGTACTTCGAAGGGGAGCTTCGCTCCTATCGGGGCGCAGCGTTCGGGCCCGAGCCTACGCTGCGGCAATCGGCCTACTTCCGTTTTCACAACGCGTCGGAAGATGTGGCGGGGCTCTACTTCGTAGGTGCCGGCGTTCATCCGGGCGCTGGGCTGCCGGGGGTGCTCTCCTCCGCCAAAGTGCTCGAGAGGGTGGTCCCGGAGCCGGCCTCTGAAGGACGCTTGCTCTCGGTTCCGGAAGCGGTGACGGCGTGATGACCGAGGCGGAGCAGACGCGCGAGACCGAACATTGGAAGGTTCTCTCGACGCGCGCTCGCTCGTTCCGCTGGGCGTCTGCTTTCTTGAACGCCGCACAGCGGCGGAGGGTCGCGTCTCTGTACGCCTTCTGCCGGGCAGTGGACGACCTCGCCGATGCCGATTGGGTTACCCCGGAGGCGCAAGCAGACCTCGCCGCGCTCCAGGCAGCGCTCGCGGCCGAGCCCGATGGTGAGTCGCTTTGGCCGAAACGTTTTCTCTGGTTCCGTGAGCTCTGTCTCGAATGTGAAATCGCGTTTCCCGTCGTCCAGGACCTGCTCCTGGGGATGATTTCGGATCTCGGAGAAGTACGAGTGAAGTCCGAGGATGAGTTGATTCGCTACTGCTACCGGGCTGCCGGCACCGTCGGTCTCATGATGTGCTCCGTTCTCGGGGTCCGGGACCCTAGAGCGCTGCGCCACGCGGTCGATTTGGGAATCGCGATGCAACTCACGAACATCTCGCGCGATGTGCTGGAAGATGCTCAGGCATCGAGGGTCTACCTTCCTTCCGACCATCTACTCGCCGTCGGCGTTGGTCCCGAAGATCTCGTCGAAGGGTGCGCCGACTCACGTAGCGTGAGCCTGGTCGTGTCCGACGTTCTCGACTTAGCCGAACGCTACTACCGCAGTGGCGACCAGGGCATGCGTTTTCTACCGGCGCGTCCTCGATGGGCCATCCTCGTGGCGAGCCGCTTGTATCGTGGCATCGGACGACGCCTGCGACGCCGCCGTCAGAGCGATCCTCTCCGGGGACGCGTGGTTCTGCCGTGGTTCGTCAAGGTGGCCCTATTGGGCCGGGCGAGCGTGAGCTGGCTTCGTCTTTCGTTGTTTCGACGCGCTGGCAAAAGCACCGGTCTGCGGGATATAAGTGCTGAATGGAACAGCAGCACGTACTGACGTTGAACGAGGCGGGCGCATGGATTTGAAGGTCGGGCTTCTCGGGGGGGGCTCCTGGGGTACCACCGTTGCCTCGCTCGTTGCTCGGAACGCACCGATCACCTTGTGGGCTCGGAACCAGGCCACTGTCGCTGAAATCAACGAGCAGCACACGAACAGCAAGTACCTACCTGATGCCGTCCTGCCCGAACGGCTGATCGCCAGCAGCGAGATCGAAGAGGCGGTCGCGCCGGCTGATGTCGTCGTCATGGGGATTCCGTCCCAGAATTTTCGCGGCGTGCTGGAGCAGGTGAAGCAGCACATTCGTCCCTGGGTTCCGGTCGTGAGTCTCACCAAAGGGCTCGAGCTCTCGACCCAGATGCGGATGACGGAAATCATCAACGAAGTGCTGCCGGGCCATCCGTCCGGCGTGCTCACCGGGCCTAACCTCGCCCGCGAGATCATGTCGGGATACGCCGCAGCCAGCGTCATCGCCATGGAAGACGAGATCATCGTCAAGGAGCTGCAAAAGGTTTTTCACAGTGGGCTCTTCCGCGTCTACACCAACCATGACGTGCTCGGCTGCGAGCTCGGCGGCGTCCTCAAGAACATCATCGCGATCGCCGCCGGGATGGGAGACGGGCAGGGCGCCGGCATCAACACTCGATCGGCCGTCATCACCCGAGGCCTAGCCGAGATCACTCGGCTCGGCGTAGCCATGGGCGGCGAGCCTCAGACTTTCGCTGGGCTCGCAGGAATGGGGGACTTGGTCGCCACCTGCACTAGCCCGCAGAGCCGCAATCGGACGGTGGGCTACGAGCTCGGCAAAGGTCGAACCATCCAAGAGATCACCGACGAGATGTTCATGGTCGCCGAAGGCGTGAAGAGCGCCCCCGCCGTGGTCGCGCTCGCCGACCAGTACGAAGTCGAAATGCCGATCGCGCGCGAGGTCTACGAGACCGTTCAGAAGCAGAGCGACGCCCGCAGAGCCTTTCGCGGCCTCCTGCGCAGCACGGCGGGCGCCGAATCCGAGCCGGGCTAGTCGAGTGAGGTCTCTGACTGACTGCGGCCTCCTCGTTCTCCTCGTCATCGCCTCATGCGCCACGGAGACGAGCGTCCCACCTCCCGACACCACGGCGCGCGTCAGCATCGACACGAGCGCACCTGTCGCGACGGTCGACGAGCGCTACCTGTCCTTCGCGGTCGACACCGCTCAGGTGGTGGGCGGGCTCTTCTGGTCGGCGGAGCCTGTCGCGCAGCTGATAGGGCAGGAGCGTCAGCCGGTCTACGATTTCACGCGACCCCGCCTCCGAAAGCTCGCTCGCGAGCTGGCCCCTGCATTTCTGCGCATCGGCGGAAGCGATGCCGACCGGGTGTTCTACGACATGAGCGACGATCCGATCGCGGAGGAAGAGCTCCTGGACGAGTTCGAGTTCGTGCTCACCGCGGGCCAGGTCGATGGAATCTTCGAGTTCGCCGAAACGCTTGGCCTGGATGTGATGTTCACCTTGAGCGCCGGACCTGGCGCGCGAGACGAGAACGACGTCTGGACCCCCGACATGGCGCGTCGCCTGCTCGAGCACGTGACGCGCAACGACTACGAGGTGACGCTTTGGGAGCTCGGCAACGAGTGGGATCGATTCACGATCATCCTGCGCCTCCCCGCAACGCCCGAGATGGCCGTCGCGGACTTCGCCGCAGCGCGCACGTTGCTCGGGGAGTTCTACGACGACTTCAAGCTTGGCGGCCCGTCGAGCGCGTACTGGCCCAGCATCGGCGAGCTGGTCCCGATGTACGAGCCCTTCATGCAGATGGGCGGAGGCGACTCGCTCGACGTCGTCACCTGGCACTACTACCCGACGCAGTCCGAGCGTGGCGGTGTCCTTCGTACCGACCCCTGGGAGCCGGGCATTCTGCTTCAACCCGAGCATTTGGACGTCGCGCTCACCTGGGCGGACGAGGTCGCCAAGCATCGAGACCTGCACGCCCCGGGGACGCCGATTTGGTTGGGTGAGTCCGGGCACGCGCAGTTCGGCGGGCAACCTGGCGCGTCCGACCGCTTCGAAGGCACGTTTTGGTGGCTGGACCAACTCGGGGCCCTCGCGCGCCGCAACGTGCAGGTCTCCGTCCGCCAAACCCTTTCAGGCTCGAACTACGGCCTCATCGACGACGTGACGCTCGACCCGCGGCCGGACTACTGGGCTTCCGTCCTGTGGCGGCGCTTGATGGGAGAGCGCGTGCTCGACGTGAGCCGCACCGAAGTGGACGACTCCGTGCGGGTGTACGCGCACTGCAGCGAAGGGCCGCCAGGCACGGTCGCTGTGCTCGTCATCAACCTGATGGAAGACGAGAACGTTCGGCTGGAAGTCGATGGCATCGACAGCCCGCGCAAGGAGATCTACGAGCTGACCTCCGACGCGCTCGATTCGGCCGACATCATGCTCAATGGAACGGTGCTCCGAGACGACGACGGTGCGCTCCCCCTACTCGAGCCCCAGATCACCGACGGCCCAGCGGACATCCCGCCGCGCGCCATGGCCTTCGTTCTCTATCCGTTCGCCGACGCGCCGGCGTGTCGGTAGTCCGCCGATAGTCCATCTAGGGGCGCACGCGGCGCGTTCCGATTCAGCGTTCCGTGAGCGCCCAGACCAAGCTCGAAGCGGTACGTTGGTATTCGAGTCTACGGCTTGGCGGCCTGCGCGACGGCGTCCAGCAAGCTCTTGGGGAACAAGCGCCCGGTGAAATTCTCCCGAACCTGCTTGTAGGCGGCGTCCCATGCGGGTTTCGCATCGCCTGCGTCGACGACTTGGATGCCCCGCTTCAGCACGACTTGGTAGGCCTTCTCGTCGTCCTTGCGGATGGTCTTGTTGATGAGCTCGTGCGCGCGGTCCGCCGTCGTGTCGAAGACTTCTCGGATGTCCGC
>JBLYYU010000231.1:0-20108 GCA_048550275.1 Polyangiales bacterium | reverse complement strand
GTCCGCGCAACCCTGCAGGCCCTCTCGAACCATCTCGCGGTGGCGATGGCCAACACACGCCTCGTTCGCCAGCTCGAAGAGCTCGCCACGACCGACGGCCTGACGGGCTGCCTCAACAAGCGGGCCTTCCTCGATCAGATGGAGCAGAAGCTCCTGGCCGCGCAGCGATTCGGCCGAAAGCTCTCGGTGATCGTGACCGACCTCGACCACTTCAAGTCAGTCAATGACACCTACGGGCATGCCGCCGGGGATAGGGTCCTGCAGGAGCTCGGCCGAGTGCTCAAGCGGGTGAAGCGAGAGACCGATCTCGTGGCCCGCTTCGGGGGCGAGGAGTTCTGTGTGCTCTGCGAAGAGACCGATTCTCGCGGTGCGGAGCTCCTGGCGGAACGGGTCCGAGAGGAGCTCGAGAGCACGGAGCTTCAGACCGAGCTCGGACCGCTGAGGGTCACAGCGTCCCTCGGCGTCGCGACGTTCCCGGACCACGCAGCGACCGCGCCGGACCTCTTCGTTCAAGGCGACAAGGCTCTCTACGAAGCGAAAAACCGCGGCCGAAATCAGGTCTGCACGGTCTGACCCGACGTGCCCGGGCTGTCGATCAAGGGAGGCGCCGTTCGAGGCTGGAGGGGTCGAGCATCCATTCTACCCGGCCCTTGCCTTCGTCGATGCTCAGCAAGCAGGCCGAGCCGGTTCGAAACGCCGGCGCGGAAACGAGCCCGCCGAGATGCGCCGTGAGCACGCCGACCTTGGGCATGTGCGTGACCATTACGATCAGCGCGTCATGCGGCGCGTGCTCCAGGGGCGAGAGCGCTTGGGCGGTGGTTCCCTCCTCCGTCGAAAGCGCGCGCTGCACTTCGAGTGGGCCTTCGAAGGCTGGAGCGCTGGCCGCGAGAATCTCGGCCGTCTGAACGGCACGGACCAATGGGCTCGTGTAGATCCGTGTGTACTGCATCCCCGAGGACGAGAGGGCCTCGCCGACCCTGGTCATCGCACGACGACCGGCCGCGGTGAGCCAGCGGTCGAAGTCCGACGGCGCGGAGCGCATGTCGACCGCCTCTGCGTGCCGAACGAGCAGAATCTGCATGGCCCAAGCTTGGCACGCGGTTCAAGAATCGTCTCGCGAATCGTGGGCCGTGAGCGCGAAAGACTCCTCTGGGGCGAGGACGAGCCTTCGCCGGGCATAGACAGCGAACCAGAGCAGGCCGAGGCCGTACCAAACCGCCGCTCCGATCACCACCTTCTGATAGATCGGATCGGTCACGAAGAGGGCAACGAGAGTCACGAGCGCGATCAGCAAGGCCGCGACCGCGCCCGGCACGCCGAGAGGGCTTCGGTAGGGGCGTTCGATGTCCGGCAAGCGGATACGCAGGAGGATGTAAGAGAGCATCTGAAGCGCATAAGCGATCACCGCTCCGAACACCGCCATGTTCAGAAGGACGGCGCCGACCGGATGCTCGGGCCCTAACGCATGGATGCCGTAGGCGACGAGGTAGCCGAGCGCCGCGCCAACCATGAGTGCGATGTGTGGGGTCTTCCGCCGCGGGTGTGTGCGCGAGAGCCAGCGCGGGAAGTAGCCCGCGCGCGAGAGCGAGAAGATCTGCCGGCCGTACGCGAAGATGATGCTGTGGAAGCTCGCGATCAGCCCAGTCACCGCGACCAAGGCCAGGAGCTTTGCACCGAGCCCCTCTCCGAAGATCGTCTTGAAGCCGTCGAAGAGGGGCTCGGCGGAAGAGCCAAGCGCCGCGGAGCCCGGAGCGATCCCAGCGTTCAGGAACAAGGTCAGGAACGCCGCGACCACTAGGGTCAGCAGGCCGTAGAGAAGCCCGCGGGGAAGGTCGCGGGCCGGGGTGTGTGCCTCCTCGGCGGCCAGGGGGAGCTGCTCGATCGCGAGGAAAAACCAGATCGCAAATGGCAGGGCCGAAAGCACCCCGGCTGCTCCATACGGAAGCCAGCGGCTATGGCCGGGCTCGGGCTCGATGTTGAGCGCCCAGCTCAAGTCGAAATGCGGAATCGCGGTGACCCAGAACACGACGAGCACGGCGAGCGCGAGCGCGGTGATCAGGACGGTGAATCGGAAGGTCGTCTCCACCCCGGCGACATTCAAGCCTACGAACATCGCATAGGCCGCGAGCCACCAGAGCGGCTCGGCGCTCACCGGCGTTTCGAAGATCGCACCGAGATAGCCGCCGATGCCCACGACGATCACCGCGGGGGTCAGGATGTACTCCATGTTTTCGGCGAGGCCGGTCACGTAGGCGCCCCAGGGGCCCATCGCGGAGCGGGCAAAGGAGTACGCTCCGCCCGTGTGCGGAAGGGCGGCCGCCATCTCGGCGATGCTGAAGCAAAGGCCGGCGTACATCAGCGTGATAATCAGCGTCGCGATGAGCAGGCCCCCGAAGCCTCCGGAAGCTAGACCGAAGTTCCAACCGAAGAAGTCCCCCGAAATCACGGCGCCTACGCCGAGTGCCCAGAGGGACCAGACGCCGGCGTACCGTCGCAAACCGCGGTCCGCGAAATAGCGATCCTCGACGCGTACGTACTCGACCCCCTGTCCCTTCTTCTCCATGCCGCGGAGTGTAGCGGTTTGTCGGGACTGGCGATAAGGTTCCGCCCATGTTGCCGATCGATCTTTCGGGTAAGCGGGCGTTCGTAGCGGGTGTGGCGGACGACGGAGGCTTTGGCTTCGCGATCGCCAAGTCACTCGCAATGGCTGGCGCTTCGGTCTGTGTGGGCACTTGGCCGCCCGCGCTCGGAATCTTCGAGACGCTGCTCAGGCGGGGAAAGCTCGACGCTTCGCTCGAAATGCCGGGCGGCGGGAAGCTGGAGCTCGAAAAGATCTACCCGCTCGACGCCGAGTTCGATTCGCTCGATGACGCCCCGGCAGAGCTTCGCGAACAGAAGCGCTACAGGGAGCGGGGCGACTTCAGCATCGAGGGAGTGGCGCAGAAGCTTCGTGAGGACTTTGGCGAAGCGTGCCTGGACATCGTGGTCCACAGCCTCGCGAACGGTCCCGAGGTGAACAAGCCCCTGATGCAGACGAGTCGAAAGGGTTACCTCGCAGCCCACAGCGCGAGCGCGTACTCGTTCATTTCGCTCGCCCAGCGTTTTGCGCCCCTGATGCGTGAGCAAGGCGCGTTTCTCGGGCTCTCGTACCTCGCCAGCCAGGGCGTCGTGGCCGACTACGGCGGCGGGATGGCCTCCGCTAAGGCCGCGCTCGAAACCGATGCGCGGATGCTCGCGGTCGAGCTGGGGCGCGAATCGGGGCATCGAGTGAACTTGATTTCGGCCGGGCCATTCGCGTCGCGGGCGGCGTCCGCGATCGGGTTCATTCACAAAATGATCAAGTACTACGAAATGAACGCGCCTCTGCCCGATGCGCTTCGCGCCGAAGAGGTCGGTAACGCCGCCGCGTTCCTTTGCAGCCCGCTCGCTAGCGGCATCACCGGCACGGTTCTCTACGTCGACAAGGGCTATCACGCGATGGCCGCCCCCTTGGACGTGGGCGACCTGATCGATCAGCTGAGCCAGGCGGGCTCGGGGGACTAGGCCGCGACCATCTCGTTCCGCGCCGTCGGCCGGATGCTGCTCGTCTCGGGCGCTACCTGCAGGGTCGCAGCTAGCGAGCGCTCGGTCTGGATCCGTTCGGAGAGCCACGGACCGAGAGCCCGCATCAGGGCGCGAGCCGAAGGATGTCGGGTATCCGCCTTACGGCTCAGCAGCTTTGCGATCAGCGCGTCCATCTGGCCATCGACATAGGGCGAATGGAGCCGGGCGTGCGGTGCGTCTTCCCGGATGATCCGGCGGAGGACAGCGGTCACGTCCGCGCCGGTGAAGGGGAGCTTTCCGGTCAGGGCTTCGAACATCGTGATGCCGACGCCAAACAGGTCTGCCCGGGCGTCGACGTACGGGTTCCCGCTCGCCTGCTCGGGCGACGCGTAGCTCGGGGTGCCGTACACGCGGCCGCGTTCCCTGGCTCGCTCATCCGCGGGAGCGCTCTCTGCGGCGCAGACCCCGAAGTCGATCAGGTGCACGTCGAGCTCCCCGTAGCCGCCTCGGTTGAGGAGAATGTGCTCGGGCTTGATGTCTCGGTGCACGTAGCCATGCCGGTGCACGCTGTGCAGAATCGAAGCCAGTCGCGCCATGATGACCGCGATCTGCGGACCGTTCAGGGGCCCGCATCGGCGTAGGTAGGAAGCCAGGCTTTCGGAGCGCATGTACTTCATGACCAAGTAGGGCGAGCCGTCGTAGAGCGTCCCGTGGTCGATGACCGGCACGATGCCTGGGTGGAAGACACGCCGGGCGACCTCGACCTCGCGCCGGACTCGGCTCATGAGGTCGGGGTTCCCGCAGTGGGCCGGCCGAAGCATCTTGATGACGATTCGCTCCAGTGTCGCTAAGCGCTCGGCCTCGAAGACGATGCCGGTCCCGCCAGCACCTACGGCGTTCCCGATTCGATAGCGGCCATCCAGGATTCGCCCCCGAAGCTCGCTGCGTTCGTGCAACGCCGACATTCCGTGGAGGGTCGGTCGCTACGGCCGTTTGGGTCAAAAAACTGGCGAAGCTCCGCCTGTGCCAGCGTCCGGCCGCTATTTCGCCGTACGGAAGCTGTTGATCGTCTCCCGCTCGTCGTACTGGTACGTGAACTCGGTCGCTCGTCGAAACGGGTCGCCGTCGACCACGATCGGGTACTTGAGATGATCGATTGCGCCCGCGGGAAGGTATGGGAGGCCCATGCGGCCCAATCCGAGCTTGAACACGGCGGACGGGACCGGGAGCGGGCGGCGACCGGCTGCCCGGACGATCGTCGAAAGGGGCACCGGGGATGGGCCGGCGACGTTGTAGATGCCGTGGAGCTTGTGCTCTAGCGAGCTCGCGACGGCTTCGGCTGCGTCATCCTCGTGGATGAACTGGAAGAGTGGGTCGAAGCCCATAACCAGGGGTACGTTCGGGCCGCGCAGGAAGGTCGCTAGGGTTCCGTTCTTGCTTGGGCCGAGCGTGTAGACCACCCGTAGGACAGCGGTCGCGATCTCCGGGTATCGCCAAAGCGATGAGGCCGCATACAGGTCTGCAGCTACCAGGTCGGCGAGCTCGGGGAAGCTGTGGGCCGACATCGGGGGCTCGTCTTCGGTGTGGTAGAGCGGAGAGTCGGCGGCAGCCCCATAGAACGTGTGGCGCCCGACGAACACCGCCTGCTTCACGCCGTAGCTCTGGCAGTGATGGATGAACGCGCGGGTTCCGTAGAGGTTCACCCGCATTCGGTCCGGGCTCTGCTGGACGAGGTGGGTCACGGTCGCCATGTGAATGGCCGCGTCGGGGCGCTGGGTTCGGAACACGTCCTCTGCCGGTCGCTTTCGGATGTCAGCCTGGACCAGCTCGACTTCGTCTGGCGCGCCCGGCCAAGGTCGCCGGTCGATCCCCACCACTTCGTGACCTCGCCGGATGAGCTTCTGCGCGGTCAGGCGTCCGAGAGTTCCGGAGATGCCCGTGATCAAGACCTTCATCAGAGCACCAGATCTTCCTCCGAGATCTTCTTCTCCCGGAGCAAACGTCCTTGGCGGATCAAGTCGGCAATTCGTTCCTTGACCTGGTTGACCTTGGCACTCACCACCTCGTCGCGCTCGTGACCGGTGCCCTCGAAGTGCATCGGCTGCCCGTAGAGCAACTGGAAACGCGTCGGCTTCGGAATCAAAAGGCCCCATTTTGTCACCGGAAGGTACGGAACGCCCAACAGCCTTCCGAGCCGCTTGAGATTGGCGACCGTGGGGAGCGCCTCGCCGCCGCCGACGAAGGCAAACGGAACGATCGGGCTCTTGGTTTCGAGGGCGAGGCGCATGAACCCGGTCCCGAAGTTCACCAGGGTGTCGGCGTCCTTCGCCAGCTTTGCGGTGCCCCGCGCCCCTTCCGGGAAGGCGAGGATCAGCCGCTCGGAGCGGAGCAAACGCATCGCCTGATCCGGGTTTCCAGTGAATTGGCCTGTCCGGCTCATGAACTGGGACGCGCCTGGAAACTCGTGGATGAACTTGTCGAGCATCGCGTGCGGCAGGCGCGGAGGCTCGGCGTCGAGCAGCATCGAGCCCATCACCATCGCACCGTCGATCGCGACTCCGCCCGAATGGTTTCCGACGAGGACTGCCCTGCCCGTGGAAGGAACGTTGTCGAGGCCGTACGTGTCGACCTTGAAGTAGTATCGGTAGATCCACGAGAACGCGGAAACGAATCGGGTCAAGTCGTTCTTGTCGATCCCGTAGGGGTCGACGCCAAACTTGTTGAACTGAAGGTCGAGCGCCTCGATGCGGGCGGCGACTTCGGGATCGATGGGGAGCAGGTTATCGAGCAACTGGGCCTCGGCTGGTTTTGCGATCTGTATGCGGCCGAGGGAGGGAACGCAATCTCACTCTGTGCCGGGTTTGCGGATCCCAAGGGCGCGCATCTTCTTGTACAGGTGACTTCGCTCGAGGCCGAGGTCGGCCGCGGTCTTCGTCACGTGCCCGTCGCGGAGCTCTAGGGCACGACGGATCAGGTCCCGTTCGGCGCTTTCGAGCATCTCCCGGAGCGGCGTTTCCGGCCGAAAATAGCCGCCTCCCGGTGCTCCAGACTCCGAAGGAAGAAGGGTCCGGGCCTCCGATTCGGTGATGGTTTCTCCGGGGGTCAGGATTACCAGGCGCTCGACCAGGTTCCGAAGCTCTCGGACGTTTCCCGGATATGGATAGGCCTCGAGCACTCGCATCGCGCCCGGGGTGATTTGCTTGCCTGGCCGATCGTGGGTTTCGCAAGCCAGCTCGAGGAAGTGCTCGACTAGGAGCGGGACGTCGTCGATCCGTTCGCGGAGAGCCGGAACGCTCAGCGGTACGACATTGAGCCGATCGAAGAGGTCTGCGCGGAACCTCCCCGAGTCGATCTCCGTTTCGAGTGACTTGTTGGTCGCTGCGACTACCCGAACATCGACCTGTACGATCGCGCTTGCGCCTACTCGTTCGGTTTCGCCTTCCTGCAGCACTCGCAGAAGCTTCGCCTGCATCTGCGAGGGCATATCGCCGACCTCGTCGAGGAAGAGCGTGCCGCCGTGCGCCCGCTCGAATTTGCCGCGTCGCTGCTTGGTGGCTCCGGTGAACGCGCCGGCTTCGTGGCCGAAAAGCTCGCTTTCGATCAAACCCTCCGGGACCGCCGCGCAGTTGAGCTTCTCGAGAGGCCCGTTGGATCTGGCCGAGCCGGCATGGATTGCCGCGGCCACCAGCTCCTTCCCGGTCCCACGTTCCCCTAAGACCAAGACTGGGGCGTTGGATCGGGCGGCGAGCTGTATCTGCTCTCGAAGCCGGGACATCGAACGGCTCTCGCCGAGCAAGGTCTCCCCTGGGCCGTATCGGCGGCGAAGCTCTCGGTTTTCCTGCTGGAGCTCTCGGAGCTCCAGGCTTCGCTGGAGCGAGAGCAGCAGGCGGTCGCTGCTGATAGGTTTTTCGATGAAGTCGTCGGCGCCACGTCGGGTCGCCTCCATCGCCACCTCGATCGAGGCGTGCCCGCTCATCATGATCACGGGGATCGTGACCTTCCGTTTGTCGAGCTCGTTCAACATGGAGAGCCCGTCGATACCTGGAAGCTGAACGTCGAGGAGGATCGCGTCGAAGCTCTTCTGGCCGAGCTTCTCGAGCGCGATCTCTGCGCTGCCGGCGACCTCGACCTCGTACCCCTCGAGACCGAGCGCACGCGATATCGAGGTCAGAATGTTTCGTTCGTCATCGACGACGAGAACCGTCCCGGCCACCATGTCACCACGCTAGCACACCGAGCGAACCGCTCAGGTCTTCGTGCCGTCGCCGATCTGCTGCATGGAAACGGAGCGAATGAAGGTACCGCTGCTCCGCTGGCTCGCCTGAAGCCATGGAGTCAGATCGGCGGGCGATTCCGGCCGCGCATAGAGGTAGCCCTGGGCGATGTCGCAGCCGTGTTCCTGCATGTAGCGGAGCTGGCCCTCGGTCTCGACCCCTTCGGCGACGACCTCTAGGCCAAGATTCTGTCCGAGCCCAATGATCATGTTTGAAATCGGTCCGCCGCGGTCGTTCGACTCGACGCTCTGCACGAAGCTCTTGTCGATCTTCAGCACGTTTAGCGGGAACTCGTTTAGATACGTCAGCGAGGAGTAGCCGGTGCCGAAATCATCGATCGCGATCCGAACGCCAACGTCCCGGATCTCGCGCAGGAGCGCACCGGCCTGAGCCGGGTCGCTCATCAGGCAGCTCTCAGTGAGCTCGAGCTCGAGGAACTCCGGAGCGACCTTCGAATCCGCAAGCGCGAGACGGACCTTGTCGATCAGCATGGGATCTTCGAACTGTTGAGCGGACACGTTCACGCTGATGCGCATCGGTGTGAGCTCCATCGCATGCCATCTCTGAATCTGCTCACACGCCGTGTGGAGCACCCACTCTCCCACTTCGTTGATCAGGCCGAATTCCTCGAGGCCGGCGATGAAGTGGAAGGGCGTGAGCAAGCCCCTGCTCGGATGCGCCCAGCGCATCAAAGCTTCGACGCCCACCACGCCGCCGGTTCGAAGACAGATCTGCGGCTGGTAGAAGAGCTCGAACTCCTTCTTTTCAACCGCGCTCCTCAGGGACCATTCCAGGGCGCGCCGGGTTTGCGCCTCCTCCTGCATTGCGTCTGCGAAGAACTGGTAGCAAGAGCGCCCGGTAGATTTCGCCTGGTACATCGCCAAGTCGGCCGCGCGGAGCAGCTCCGACAGATCGGTGCCATTTTCCGGATACATCGCGATGCCAATGCTCGTCGAGGTCATGACCTCGTGTCCCTCGACCGTGTTGACCTCGCGCAGGCTACTCAGGATTCGCTCGATTACAGGGAGCACCTCCTTGGCCTCGCTGACGCCTTCGAGCACCACGGCGAACTCATCGCCTCCGAGGCGCGCGACTGTGTCCTGGTCGCGAACGTTCGCCCGGATCCGCTTGGCGGCTTCGACGAGAAGCTTGTCACCAACCTCGTGTCCGAAGCTGTCGTTGATCTCCTTGAATCGATCCATGTCGAGGATCAGCGTGGCGACGCCCGACCCCGAGCGCATGGCGCGCGCTAGGGCGTGGGTCACTCGCTCCCGAAGCAGGGTACGATTTGGAAGTCCGGTGAGCTGGTCGAACTGCGCAAGCCGGACCAACTCGAGCTCGGTCCGCTTGCGCTCGATCGCGTAGCGGATGACCCGGTGCAAGTTTGCTCCGTCAATGTGCCCCTTGACGAGGTAGTCCTGCGCGCCGGCTGCGACCGAACGAAGGGATATCGCCTCATCCTCCCAGGCACTGACGATGACGAGCGGGATGTCCGGATACGCTGTCTGCAGGCTTGCTACGGTGTGTGTGCCGCGGGAATCTGGGAGGTTCAGGTCGGCGAGGATCACGTCGGGGGTGAGCTCTTCTGCGGATAGCACCGCATCGTCGAGCGTCCGTACATGGGTGATGCGGTAGTAGGACACCGAGACCCGCCGCAGCAGCCGTCGGATCAGCTGAGCGTCGATCCGATTGTCTTCCACGAGGAGAACCTCGCGGACCTCGTGCTCTTCGTCGCTCCTACCGAGCATCCACCGTCACCCAAAGTAGAGAAATGCCGTTACCATCGCCTTATTACAGTGCTATGGTTCTAAGGTGGCGTCAAGAGTGATTCGGCGCCCGAGGCAGTCATCTTGTCCAACAAAGCCCAAACAACAGGGATTGAGCCAAGCGGAAGAATCCGGGTCTTGATCGCCTCGGCGAATCCGGAGCGGATCATGCTGGTGCGTGAGGGACTTCACGCTTGGCCCGAGAGGGCGGTTTGCCGGGTGGCGGCGAGTCGTGACGACGCGATCGTCCAACTCGAGAGTCACGCACCGCAGATCGTCTGCTGGGATACGAGCCTCGGTGCCGAGCTTCCCGCAACGGCGCTTGGGATTTTCACGCTCCTGCTCGGTGAGGACCTCTGCTCGGTCGCCGAAAACGAAAGCGACGCGCCGGTGAGCTCCGATGCGTACCTGACCGGTCTCCTGCAATCGATCAACCGGGAGTACGAACTCCGCCGCATTCTGGCCCAACTCCAAGAGGCACATGGCAGCGAGACGCAGCAACGTTTGTTGCTCGGACGGATCGCGGACGGGATCGTCGTCGTGGATTCCGCCTGTCGTGTCCTCTTCGCAAACCCAGCCGCGGGTGACTTGCTCAACGTCAACTACGAAGACCTGATCGGTGAACCGTTCGAGTACTCGATTCCCGGAGACGCGAAGCCTTCGACGTATCGGGTGCAGCAGGTCGACGGCGCGGTTGCACCGGTGACCGCGACCGCGATCGATTCGACCTGGGACGGGCGCGATTCCACGATCATACACATGCAGAGCGCGTTCCGACCAAGCTCGCCTCCGCCATTGTCGTCGAGTGCTCCGCCGTCCATGCCTGGTCCGCGAATCTCCGAAGACCGCATGCGAACTGTTGGGCGGCTCGCCGCGGGCATCGCGCACGAGGTCAACAACCCGCTCACGTTCGTGCTCGCCAACCTCGAAAGCCTGCGGGAATCGCATCAGGCGATTCGCCGGTTCGTTCGGAAGCTCCGGCTGGACCTCGCCACGCGAGAGGCGATCACCCCACAGTCGTTCGAGCAGCTCACCGCCGATGCGAATCTCCAGGAATTGATGGACGACGCGGCCGACATGCTGACCGACTGCCACAAGGGCATGCACCGAATCCAAGACATCGCGCGCAGCCTCGGGACCTTTTCGCGGGCCGACGACAGCAAGCCAGAAATGCTCGACATCACACGAATCGTCGACGACGCCTGCGCGATGGTGTTCAATCAGATCCGCTATCGTGCTCGGCTCGTGAAGCGCTTCGACCCCACGCCATCGATCGTCGCGTTCCCCGGCCGGATCGCCCAGGCCCTGGTCAACATGCTCACCAACGCTGCCGAGGCCATCGAGGGAGGCGCCTACAATCAGCACCGGATCGTGGTGTCCACCGAGGTTGTGGACGAGTACGTCATCGTCGCCGTGAGCGATACCGGTGTGGGCATTCACGATGACCACCGAAATCAGATCTTCACCCCCGGCTTTACCACCAAAGCGCAACTCGGAGGGATGGGGCTCGGGCTCAGCGCCTGCCAGAGAGTCGCCGAGGAGCACGGTGGGCGGCTCGAGGTGCATCAGCAGCCCGATCGCGGAACCTGTTTCAAGCTCATCCTGCCCGTCGACACGGGGCTGACGGCCACGGAGACTCGTCGCGAGAGTCGGCCGATCTCCGAGATTCCCGACAAGCACGTACGGCTCCTGATCGTCGACGACGACGCAATGGTGCTCTCCGCGCTTCGAAGGCGGCTGCAGCGCCGCTTCGATGTCGTAACTGTTCTGGGCGGCGTCGAGGCCCTGGCAATGCTCTCCGAAGACGCGGCTTTCGACACGGTCATCTGTGACCTGATGATGCCTGAAGTCGACGGAAAGTCTCTCTACGAAGCGATTGAGAAGGAGCATCCGGAGCTCACCGACCGAATCGTTTTCATGAGCGGAGGGGCGTTCACCCCACGGCTTCGCAAGTTCGCCGCAGCGGTTTCGAACCCAGTGCTGCAGAAGCCAGTGAGCCGCGAAGACCTCGAAGCGATGCTTTCGACGACGCGGGTCGAAGTTGCCAGCGAGAAACGCTCAGTCGTCCCTGAGGCCTAGCTCTTTCATCTTGTTTTGGAGGCTCTTGCGAGAGATCTTCAGGAGCCGCGCCGTGTGCGTGACGTTGCCCCCGGTTTGCTCGAGCGCCCGCCCGATGAACTCGCGTTCTAGCTTGAGCGTCGCTTCCCGGACCGCTTCCTTGAGCCCGGTCTCGCCTGGCATCGCGCCGAGGTTGGCAATCAGGCCTGAGCTCGACTCTCCCTCCGCCTCTCGGATCTCCGCGGGCAAGTGTACGGTGCCGACCTCGCCATCTTCGGCGAAGATCATGCACCGCTCCACTACGTTCTCGAGCTCCCGAATGTTCCCTGGCCAGGAGTACCGAAGCATCTGGTCGAGCGCCGCTTCTTCGAAGCCGGTGACGGCGCGGTCGAGCTTCCCGTTGAACTTGCGAACGAAGTGCTCCAGCAACAAGGGGATGTCGCTCGGCCGAGCCCGCAACGGGGGCAGGTGCACGTGCACCACGTTCAGGCGGTAGTAGAGGTCCTCGCGAAAACCTCCGTCTGCGATGCTCGCTTTCAGGTCGCGGTTGGTTGCCGCGACGAGCCTGCTGTCGACCGTGATCGTCTTGATGCCGCCGACTCGCTCGAACTCCTGCTCCTGCAGTGCCCGGAGTAGCTTCACCTGCATGCTGACCGGAATCTCCCCGATCTCGTCGAGGAAGAGTGTGCCGCCGTGTGCCAGCTCGAAGCGGCCTGGTTTGCTCGTCACCGCCCCGGTGAACGCGCCTCGCTCGTAGCCAAAGAGCTCGCTCTCGAGCAAGTCCGGTGGAATCGCGGCGCAGTTGACGCTCACGAAGGACTTGTCCTTTCGAGAGCTGTTCTCGTGGAGCGCACGTGCGATCAGCTCTTTGCCGGTCCCGCTCTCGCCGGTGATCAGCACGGTGCTCGGCGTGTCCGCGACCTTCTCGATGACGTCGTAGACATCGCTCATCGGCTCCGATTCCCCGATGATTCGGTAGCGCCCGCGCGCGTTCGGATCGCCGCTCACGTGCCTCTGGGAGAGCTCGCTGGTGCGTGCGGCTTTGTCCACGACGGCCCGAAACTCCGCCCGATCAAAAGGCTTGGTCACGTAGTCGAACGCGCCGTGCTTCAGGGCTTGGACCGCGGTGTCCACCGTCCCATGCGCCGTGATCATGATCACGGGTACGTTTGGGAAACGGTTGCCCACGGCCTTGAGCACCTGCATACCGTCGAGCTTTGGCATGCGCAGGTCCGTGATCAGCACGTCGATGTGGTGATCGGCCATGGCCTTGAGCACGGCCTCACCGTCCGCGACGCATTGTACTTCATACCCGTCGTGCTGAAGCTGCGCGCGCAGGACGCGGCGCAGGTTGTCCTCGTCGTCGGCGACGAGAATCTGTTTGGTTTCCCCCACGCTCGGGAGTGTAGTGCAGCCGGGAGCCCTGTACAGACGCTTCCGCTCGGCTCAGCTCGCCGCGCTCAGACGCTGTTCCACCGCTCGAATCACGGTGGCGCGCTTCTTCCGAGCCCGTTCATACTCGAGAACCGCGGTCGCCTGCGGCCCCGAGAGCCTCTGGACTCGGTTCACGACGTCTTTTGCGGTGAGCGTGTCGTAGTTGCGAATCGGGGCGTCCGCCCTCTTGGCCTGCGCCTTGGCGGGCCTGGGCTTTGCCGCCCTCGGCTTCTTCGCCGCTCTTCGTGCGGCAGGCTTGGAGGGTTTGGCCGGCTGCGCGCTCTGCTCGAGCCGTTCGTCGACCCGGGTTTGCGCCTTGTCGAGCAGATCCTTGGCAGACCCTAGGACCGTCGCCTCCACCGCCTCCGGCTTCAGCGCATCCCTAGCGCTCAGCGCCTGCCGCTCCGCGCGGTCGAATCGCTCCTTGACCGCGGCGATGTACGCGTCGCGGGTCTTCAGAACCAGCCGCTGCCAGTCGAGCGCTTCCTTGCGGAGCGCTTTCGCCATCGCATCGGCCGATCGACCCGTTGTGTTGACGAGCTTCCCGCTCGCGGTCTTCATGTCCAGCGCGAATGTCACACCCGCAGTGCGCGACTCGACGAGGAACGCCTCGCCGGCGGCTCGGGTTTGCTGGAACGAAAGCGCTCCCTGCTTTTGAAGCCGAGTGCCACTCCGACGAAGTTGGTTGTTGCGAGTCATGTCTCTATCCTCCCCTGGATGACGCGGTGCGTTATCGGAGTTCAAGATAGCCAGGAATGGGCTCGCGTCAAGACCACCACGAAACCATGAACCTTTTCCGCAATTCGCCTAGACTTAAGGGCTAATGTCGGGTGTGCCTCTGCGAACGCTGGTCGTCGATGACTCGAGCTCGGTGCGAAAGCTCCTGACTGAGCTCTTGCGTGAGCGGGATCACGAAGTGACCGAGGCCAGCAGCGCTGAGGAAGCGCTCGGCGCCCACGTACGCGAGCCGTTTCAGCTCATGCTCGTCGATTGGACTCTGCCCGGGATGTCAGGGCTCGGGCTTTGTCAGGCGGTGCGCAGTCAGCCGGGTGGCGAGGATGTCATCATCTTGGTCGTCACCGGGCGCAATCGGGCCGGGGATCTCCAAGCCGTCCTCGACGCCGGGGCTTCGGACTACCTTCCCAAACCGGTCGACCCCGAGGCGCTCGACACGCGCCTCCTGCTGGCCGAGCGAGCCGTCGAGCACAACGCACGTCGTGCGGCTGAGCGAAAAGAGATGGAGTCACGGCTCGCGTTCGCCGATCGCATGTCTTCTGTCGGGACGCTGACTGCGGGCGTTGCGCACGAGCTCAACAACCCGTTGATGTACGTGCTTTCGAACCTTCGCCTGACCCGCGAAGAGATCGACGCGCAGGGGGAATCCGAGGCGCTGGACCTCGCCCGGCAACAGCTCGATGAGGCCATCCACGGCGCGATTCAAATGCAGAACATCGTCCGCGACCTCAAGACTTTCTCTCGCGTCGACGACGAACAGCAGGGTAATGTCGAGCTCCGGAGCGTGCTCGAATCCTCGATCAACATCTGCTGGAACGAGATCCGGCACAGGGCGACTCTCGAAAGGGATTTCGGCGACACCCCTCCGGTAGACGCCAATGAATCGCGGCTCGGCCAGGTGTTCCTGAACCTGTTGATCAATGCGGTTCAGGCGATGCCAGAGCGCAGCGTGAGCGAGAATCGAATCTCGGTGCGCACCCGGACCGACGAGGAAGGCGGGGCGCTGATCGAAATCGCCGACAACGGGACCGGCATCGAGCCCGAGCGAATGAGCCGCATTTTTGAGCCGTTCTTCACGACCAAGGGTATTTCCGAAGGAACCGGGCTCGGCCTTTCGATCTGCAGGAACATCGTCCGGGACGCCGGCGGCACGATCGAAGCGCGGAGCGAGCCAGGTGGCGGGAGCTCGTTCGTCGTCCGGCTGCCGGCCTCCAGCCGAGAACGAACGGCGAGACGGAGTGTTGTGCCGCCAGCCGTGACCGCCGGGGCGAGCGCTCGGGTGCTGGTCATCGACGACGAACCGCTGGTCGGCCGCTCGATCCGCCGCGCGCTGCGGCGCCATGACGTAAAGGTGTTCTCGAGTGGTGAAGAAGCGATTGACTGTCTCTCCTCGGGCGAGGAGGTCGACGTCATCTTTTGTGACCTGATGATGCCCGAGGTCAGCGGGATGGAAGTGTACGAGCGAGTCGCGGCAGCGCGGCCGGAGCTCGCCTCGCGCTTCGTCTTCATGACGGGCGGCGCCTTCACACGAAAGGCCCGGGCGTTCCTAAAGAAGACCCGCCTCAAATGCCTCGAAAAGCCCTTCGAGCTCAGCCAGATCCGGCAGCTGGTAAAGGAGCGCGCACAGGGCGCGCCTTAGGACCTGGTGGCGATGGGTGGACTCGAACCACCGACCTAGCGCGTATGAAACGCCCGCTCTAACCACCTGAGCTACATCGCCAAACGGCCGCGAGTATAGGCATGTGCGCCTGCCGCGCAATGTGGACTCGAACCCGGCAGAGGTTCCGTGCTTGGCAGGGCGCGGGGATTGGTTTATGGCCGGGTTCGTGTGTAGAAGCTTCTTCCTCGTTTCGGCCCTCGGGCTCACCGTCTTCGCGCTCCCCGCCCTCACCTCGGCGCAGTCAGGCGGCTGGGGAGAGCCCATCGCCGGGCCAAAAGAAGAGGAGCCTGTCGCGCCGCCGGACGAGTCGGAGCCTCCGCCGCGGCCGGTAAGCGATCCCACCGAGCCCGCAGCCCCCGCCCGAACCGAGCCCAATCCGGACTGGGCCGACGCGCCTCCGACCGAATACGAACAACGCTCGCGGAACAACCCAGACTGGGTCGAGGAGGTCGAGCCGCCGGTCATCGAGAACACCAAGCGTCGCGCATCGGAGTTCTACGACATCCGCTACGCGAACCGCAGCCTGACCATGCCCCGGGGGATGATGCGAGGCACCTTCGACACCGTGGTCGGGCGCCGGCTCGACGACCCGCAGGGCAGGCCGACCTTCGGTCCGACCGGGACGATCTCGACCATGAATTTCGGCGTCTCGATCACGCTCGCCGAGGACTTCGAAATCGGCTTCTCCCGCTATCGCATGGGGTCCTACCCGGACATCGGCATCTTCCCCGGCTTCGGCTTCGGCGGCGAGGGCCTGATCAGCTTCAGCATGTCGCCGGAGGCGAAGTTCGGCGACATTCCGTTCTACGCGCGCTTCGAGGCGCTCGATCGGGAGCACGCAAAGCTCGGAATAGACGCCGTCTTCCGGATTCCGTCGCGGACCGAGTTCGGATTCATCGGCGGCGTCCCGATGCGATTCATCGCCAATGAGCAGTTCGCCTTCGACACCGGCTTTCAATTCGTCGTCGACAACAATCCGAATGGGCCGTCCGTCTGGTCGCTGAACATCCCGTTCACCTTCGTTGCCAATGCGACCGACCAAGTCTTCGTCAAGCTCAACAGCGGGATGGACTTCTTCGACCTCGGGCAAACCATTCGTACGGCGACCTCGGGGTTGATCAACGGGCCCTTTTACTTCTTCCCCCTCGGCGCAACAGTCGGCGGTACGGTGGAGGCCGGGACCACCATGATGGACATCTTCGCCAGCTTCCGCTTCCCGACTCTCTACGGATTCACGACCCGGGCATCCGAAGTAAACACCGGCACCTGGCAAGTGACCGTTGGCATCAATTTCTACTCACCGGTCCTGTTCAAGGGAAGCGCTCTCTGATGATCTATGCACTCGGCGAACGACGCGCGCGTGTCGAGGGTGAGGTCTACGTGGCGCCGTCGGCGGCGGTAATCGGCTCGGTCGTCTTGAAGGACCGCTGCAGCGTTTGGTTCAACGCGGTGCTCCGCGGGGACTCGGACGAGCTCGTCGTGGGCGAAGAGGCCAACATTCAGGACTCGGCGGTCCTGCACACCGATCCGGGCATTCGTCTGGTGCTCGGGCGCGGCGTCACGGTCGGCCATCACGCGATGGTGCACGGCTGCGAAGTTGGCGATTACAGCCTGATCGGGATCAACGCCGTCGTTCTCAACAACGCGAAAATCGGGAAGTACTGCACGATCGGCGCGAACGCCTTGGTCACGCAGGGCCAGGAAATCCCGGACTATTCCGTAGTCCTTGGCTCGCCTGGCAAAATCGTGCGTCAGGTGGAGCCGAACAAAGTCACGCACCTCGAAAAGAGCGCGGCCGGCTACGTGACCCGTGCGCGCGAGTACCTGACTTCACTGCGCGTCGACGAACGATTCACCTGAATCGGATTCGATCGAGCAGCGTCGTTTCGCCGATCTCTTCGCAGAGCGCTTCCAGTGCGGGACGATCGGCCCCCGTCCAACGAATGTCCTCGAGCGATTCACCGATTGGCACGTCTTCGCGGAGCGTCGCCAGCTTTCGGTAGAGCATCGCGTCTTCGCGCTGTTCGCTGAGGTTCTTCGCAAGCGTCGCCGCACCGCGGACCTTCACACCCCATTGTTCGTGATCGTCCGAGATCTGCTCGAGGTGACCGAGCTCCCCCAACACGGCGGCCGCGCTCTTGGCGCCCCAACGCGCGATGCCTGGTATCCCATCCGCCGAGTCTCCGACCAAAGCCAAGTAGTCGGGGATCGACTCGGGTGACACGCCAAACTTCTTGCGCACGCCGTCGCGGTCCAGCGTGATCTCCCGCCGTCGATCGAGCGTCACCACATCGCTGCCCCGAACGCACTGACAAAGATCCTTGTCCGGCGAGCAAATGACGACCTGTTCGACGCCGGGTGCCTCGCGGTATTTCGCGGCGGCTGCCGCCAGCGCATCGTCGGCCTCAAACGCGACCATCGGCCAGGTCGCGAGCCCGAGGGCCCGGCTCGCGCGCTCCACCAGGGGGAACTGGGCGAACAGATCGGGTTCCAGGCCCTCGCCGGTCTTGTAGCCGTCGAAGAGCTCGTTCCGGAACGACTCGACGGTCTGGTCGAACGCGCAGCCGATGTGCGTCACCTCGCTGTCTCTCAGCATCGCCGCCATCGAGCGCATGAACCCCCGCGTGGCTCCGACCTCCACTCCGGTCGGCGACCTGGCCTCGGGCGCTCCGAACCAAGCTCGAAAGAGCTCGTACGTCCCGTCGATCAGGTGCACCTTCATCGCCCCGTCTTATCGCAGATCTTGGTCCCGGCACGGCGTGCCCCGGAGAAGGACCCGCATTACGCGGACTTGTGGAACGATCTTAGAGGGGTAGCGGAGGACCTGAAGTATTGGGTTGGCAGTGAGAATATACCTTCAATGTCTGACGTCCACGCACATGGCACCGCTAAATATTGCGGTTTTTTTCGGACGTACCACAATATCTAGTAGCATGCTGTTTATGACCATGCATGAGGTGTCATCTAATGCGACTTGAGACAGGCAGTTCTATGACGCAGTGCGAAATGGCGGAATTAACCCCTGTTTGGATCTCGCAAACCCTCGGAATCAATACTGAAAGCAAGAAAGCACAAGCGGTGGATCGTTTCTGCTTGACGGAGGCTCCCCCACGGAGCTACTTCGCAGGCTCGCCCCAAGCGGTTGTGGTGGCACGCAGGCCGCTAGCGCAACCTATTGTGGGGCGATTGTGGACAGTGGGTGGTTTGCCTGGGGATGAAGGGTGAATTCCGCCTTTGGTGGTGAGTTGCGTCTGGTTGGAGGTACGGTGTGGCATTGGATACTAGGGGAATGACGAGCAATTTGGAGATCGAGGGCGCACGGAGAGCGGAAGGCTCGCAGAAAGCGGGCGGGCTCTTGATGGAGCGCAAGCTGACCGAGGCCGGCACCGACCCGCTCGACGCGGTCGAATACGTCCTTCGAGACAGCCAGATTACCAACTCGGACGGCTCGGTCGTGTTCGAGCTCAAGGGCGCGCAGGTTCCGGAGGGCTGGAGCCAGCTCGCGACCGACATCGCGGTTTCAAAATACTTCCGGAAAGCCGGCATCAACGGTGACAAGAACCTGGGCGAGCGTAGCGTTCGCCAACTGGTCTACCGAGTCGCCCATTCTCTCCGCGAGGCTGGCGACAAGTTCGGCGGCTACTTCGCCGACGAAGCTGCCGCGGACACGTTCGAAGCCGAGCTCTCTCACCTCCTCATCAACCAGAAGGCCGCGTTCAACTCCCCGGTCTGGTTCAACTGCGGTCTCTACCAGCGCTACGGTATCGAGGGCTCGGGCGGCAACTATGCCTGGGACCCCGTGCAGGACGTCATCTTCGAGACCAGCACCGCCTACGAGAACCCGCAGTGCTCCGCCTGCTTCATCCAGGCCGTCAACGACGACCTGATGGCGATCTACGAGCTGATCAAAAACGAGGCGCGTCTCTTCAAGTACGGCTCCGGTACCGGAACCAACTTCTCGAAGATCCGCGGCAAGCAGGAGAAGCTTTCCGGCGGCGGAACCTCGAGCGGCCTGATGAGCTTCCTCGAAGTCCTCGACCGCGCCGCTGGCGCAACCAAATCGGGCGGCACCACGCGTCGCGCGGCGAAGATGGTCTGCCTCGACATGGACCATCCCGAGATCGTCGACTTCATCGAGTGGAAGGTGCGCGAGGAGAAGAAGGCGCGCGCGCTCATCGAGGCCGGCTACGAGTCCGACTTCAACGGAGAGGCCTACCACACGGTGTCGGGCCAGAACTCGAACAACTCGCTTCGCGTCACCGATGAGTTCATGAAAGCGGTCGAGACCGATGGCGATTGGAAGACGACCCTGCGCACTAGCGGTGAGGTCTGCGACACGTACAAAGCCCGCGAGGTCTGGCGCAAGGTTGCTGACGCCGCCTGGAACTGCGCCGATCCCGGCGTCCAGTACGACACCACGATCAACGACTGGCACACCTGCCCGAACACCGACCGCATCAACGCGTCGAATCCGTGCTCAGAGTACATGTTCCTCGACAACTCGGCCTGTAACCTCGCGTCGATCAACCTCTCGAAGTTCCTCGACGAAGAGGGCCGATTCGACATCGATGGCTACCGGCAGGCGATTCGCGTCCTGATCACCGCCATGGACATCGCGGTCGACTTCGCGAGCTACCC
>JBLYYU010000230.1:0-3588 GCA_048550275.1 Polyangiales bacterium | reverse complement strand
CTCGTCGTGCACAGCGACCAGCGCCGCTCGTCGTTGATGATCATGTCCGCGCCCCAGAGCTCTCCTGTGGCGGTGTCGAACCACATCTTCGTGATGGCAAGCGCTCGCGGTTCGAGGAGAGCGCCATCGATTGGGCTGACCCAGGGGTCGAGGAAGGCGATCGTGTTGACGTTGCCTCCGCTGTTGTTGAATTCGGGGACCATGCAGGTCGAATCCGGAAGCCGTCGAAACTGAATGTCGGTTGGGCCGCTGTCGCAGGTGACGCTCGACCAAGTTGTGAAGGCGGCGTCCACGGCCGCGCGCGTATCGCTCTGCTCGAGCCACTGAGAGCCGTCGATGTCGATGGCATAGGACAGGCAGGGCGTCGACCACGAGAGCGGCTCACCGACTTGGCCGCAGTTCGCCTCCGATTCGTCGACCGTGGTGCTCTGGCAGTATGCCGAAGCGTCACCGGGGAGCGCGCCGAGTACAATCACGACCGCGAGCAGGAATGGCAATGGACGGCTCATGGGGCATCTCCCCGCTGCCCTTGGACCATCTCTCGCACGCGTGACAGAAATCGATCGAGCGGCTCGGGATCGGCTAGAGGGCCCGTGCTCTTGACCATCGTGCCGCGCTCGTCCGAGCGCACGAGCAACGCCCCACCATTGCTTGGAGACACCAGATCGCGGCCATCTTCGCGCTTGATGCGCATCACTCCTTGGGCCATGCCCACCGGCCGGAAGGTAAGAGCGCCGTCGCCCTTTGCGAACACGACCACCCGATCGCCGAGCGCGAGAGAAGCCGCGCCTGCGACCCGCATTCCCAATGTTCCGATCTGACCACCCAAGGTCTCGACGATGATCTCGCTGTCGTCAAAACCACGGAGCTCCTGTTCGACGAGGATCCGACAACGGGTCCGAATCGTGCCGCTATCGAGCCGAACGGGTTCCGTGAACACGACCCGGCCAACCGCGATTCGATCGGATTCGGCAGCGAGCTCCTGAAGGTCGAGCGCGACGAGGATGGAAGCGCCTGCGGGGGGCGACGCAAAGAGTGCAGAGAGTAGAACCGCGCCGATGGCGAGCCTGAAAGCAAGTTGAAGCATGTCCGAGAGAGTGCGCGAGGATCGACACCGGGGTCAAGAGCGCGGGCCCGCTAGTCGAGCGCGAGTCGATGTGCGGGCGTGAGTATTGCGTTCGTTGCGGACTGTTCGACGTTGGTGTCCGACCAAACGACGCATCGGTCGAGGGTAACGCCCTCTTGGACTTGAACGTTCTCGCCGATGACGCTGTTGCGAACGTTCGAGGAAGGCGACGCCGACGCTGGAAGGATGCATTGATCTCGTGGCTCGATGCCGGGCCACGTGCGCGCGCCAGACGCGAGCTCCAGGTTGAGCCGGTGGTACTCGTTGACTGTTCCGAGATCTGCCCAGGGTGAGTCGTCCACGACGCCGAGCACCCGGGCGCCGCCATCGACCCAGTGGCGGTAGGCGCTTCGGATGACGCAGCCCGACTCCGGCATGGCCTCGAACGCCTGAGGCGAGAGGATGTGGACGCCGGTGAACATGAGGGCCTCGCTCACCTGCGGGTCGTCCGGCGTGCCGAGGAGGCTCCGGACCCAGCCGTCTCGATCGATTCCGATCGCGCCGAAGCGCTCGGGAGACTCAGTGCGTCGCAGTATCATAGTTGCAACGGCTTTGTGGCTCAGGTGTTGGGCATGTGCGACGGCGAGGTCGGGGGCGAAGAGTGTGTCCCCGTTCATCACGATTACCGGCTTTTGTGAGTCATCGAACAAAGGCCGGGCCTTTCGGAGGCCTCCGCCGGTGCCAAGGAGCGTCTCTTCGCGGGAAAAACGGATGTTCACGTTCACCGGGCTGGCGGCCTTTAGAGTCGATTCGACCAGCTCAGGCTGCGGGTGGCTGTTGGCGACGATGCTGCGCACGCCGCTGCGGGCCAGGTGATCCATGGCGAATGCCGCTAGTGGCCGATTGGCGACCGGCACGATCGGCTTGGGCCGAAGATCGGTGAGCGGCTGCAGGCGCGTGCCGAGTCCGGCTGCTAGTAGCATGGCTTGCACGGGGATATGGTATGCCCCTCTGCACAATCGGACCAAGCAACTTGGGCGACTAGGGGCCTACACTTCGTGGGCGCGAGGGGGAGATGAAGAAGATCCTGCTGACCGGGGCTGCCGGGTTCATAGGGAGCAACACCGCAACCGCGTTGCTCCGTCGCGGGGATACGGTGGTCGGGGTGGACAACCTCAACGACTACTACGACCCGGCTCGTAAGCGGGCGAATGTAGAGGAGGTTCGCGCGTCGGCCCCCGACCCCGAGAAGCTGATCTTTCACCGGATGGACATCCGTGACGAGGCGGGCATCGACGGGCTCTTCGCTGAGCATCTGTTCGACTCGGTCATTCACCTCGCGGCGATGGCGGGCGTTCGGGCGTCCATCGAGGACCCGAAGCTCTACCTCGACGTGAACCTCGGGGGCACGCTCAACTTGCTCGAGGCCTCGCGGCGCCATGGTCAGCCGGTCTTCGTGTTCGCTTCCACCTCGTCGGTGTACGGCCGTACGAAGGTCATCCCGTTCATCGAGAGCGATCGGGCCGACCGTCCCCTCGCTCCCTACCCGGCGAGCAAGCGAGCCGCCGAGCTTCTGGGCCACTCGTACTTCCACTTATTCGGCCAGAACTTCACGGCGCTTCGATTCTTCACCGTGTACGGCCGGCGCGGCCGTCCAGACATGATGGCCTACAAGGTTCTCGACAATATCTTCAAGGGAGTCGAGGTGCCGCTCTACAACAACGGTCAGATGCACCGCGACTGGACATACATCGACGACATCGTCGCCGGCATCATCGCCGCCGCCGACCGTCCGCTCGGATTCGAGGTCATCAACCTCGGGCGCGGCAAGCCGACCCTGCTCGCCGATTTCGTGCGCTTGATCGAGGACCACGCCGGGAAGCGTTCGAACCTCACCGACAAGCCGATGCCAGCGGCGGACATCGAGTACACCTACGCGAACATCGAGCGCGCATCGGAGCTGCTCGGCTACGCGCCGTCGGTCTCGGTCGAACAGGGCGTTCGGGAGTTCTGGCACTGGTACCAAGAATCGGTCTTGGAGGGCTCACGGGCATGAGCAGGCTTCGAACGCGAACGTCTCAGTTCCTGATCGACATCGCTGTGCTGATGCTCGCGTTCTTCTTGGCGATGCTGGTTCGTTTCGATTGGAACGTGCCGCGCCTGATGTTCCAGCAGTTGATGATCGTCCTGCCCTACGTCGTCTTGCTCCAGTACGCCTTTCTATCGGGTTTTGGCATCACCCGCTTCTCCTGGCGCTTCATAAGCCTCCGAGACACGGTCCGGATCTTCGCGGCTATCGCCTCGGCGACCGCGGTCTTGATCGCGTGCCGACTGGCGAGCCCGATGCTGCTCGACCGCTTCCCGCTCGCGCGGTACGCCATCGTGCCGCTCGGCGTCTTGCTGGGTGATTTTTTCCTCGAGTTCATCGGGCTGACCGGGGTTCGGGCGCTACGCCGCATGCTCGGCGAGCGCGTCGCTTCGAATAGCCACAAGGGAGAGGAAGAACCGCCGGAGCCGACGTT
>JBLYYU010000229.1:0-6018 GCA_048550275.1 Polyangiales bacterium | reverse complement strand
TGCTGGCCGCCGCGGCGTTGTCCCTGGGGGCGGCGGTTGCCGTCAGCCGTTTGATGCCGCTTTGGGGGCCACGCACCATAGCGGTTGGCCTCGCGCTGCTAAACGGCGCGATCTTCATGCTCGAAGCTGCGCTGGTCGACGTCGCGCCGAGAACTGTCGGCGTGCTCGCCTACCTTCACGTGAGCACTCTGGGCGCGCTCGTGATCAGCGCGTTCTCTTCAATCGTCAACGAACGGTTCGATCCCCTCTTCGCGAAAACCGTGGTGGCCCGAATCGGGATCGGGGCGACACTGGGGGGTGTCTTGGGGGGAGTGCTATCGTTCCTCTTGTCCGATACCGCCGAGATTGCGACGGTGCTCTATGGCGTAGGCGCGATCAGCGTTCTCGTGGCCCTCGGCGCCTGGAACATCGGAAAATCGACCCAAGTTCAACGATCTTCGGAGAAGGCGGCTCAGTTTGGAATTCGAACGCTCCGAGAGGACGCCTACCTGCGCAAGGTTGCGCTGACGGTCCTGCTTCTCGGCGCCGTGGGCGTCTTCGTGGACTACGCCATGAAGGCGGAGGCCGACGCCACGTTCACGGATTCGGCGGGACTGCTCTCGTTTTTCGCACTGTTCTACATGATCACCGCGTTGCTGACGTTCGTGATGCAGGCGGGCTTCGCGAAGCCCCTGCTCGCAAGGGTCGGCCTAGGTGGGACCATGGCGCTTCTCCCTCTGACGGTCGCGCTCAGTGCTACTTTCGGTGCCATCTGGCCCGGACTCTGGACGACCGTTCTCTCGCGCGGCTCGCAGACCGTCATGTCGAGCTCGCTCTTTCGCTCGGGCTACGAGCTTCTCTACACGCCGGTGCCCCCGATGAAAAAGCGGGCGACGAAGGCGATCATCGACATCGCGTGCAACCGAATCGGATACGCGATCGGCAGCGTCCTCGTCATGGCAGTCGTCGCTCTCGCATCCCACGCGGATGCCGCCACGACATGGGTTCTCTGGCTGGCGGTCGTCGCAGCCCTGATGTCGATGTGGTTGGTCAGACAGCTACACGATGGATACGTGCGGGAGCTTGCGACGAGTCTCAGAGAGGGATCCGTCGTGCTGCAAACCGACGACATCGTCGATGCCACGACGCTTCACACTCTTGCTAGAACCGGAGGGGCGCTCAACCGACGCGAGCTCTTGGAAAGCATCGAGGAACTGGAACGCCTTAGAGGCACGGAACACAGGCTGGCTCGTAAGGACGTTTGGGCTGAACAGCTCTCTGGGCTCCTGTCCGAAGAGCCGCAGCAGGTTCTGAACGTTCTGCTCGACGAGTCTCTCAGCGTGCACTTCGCCGCTCACGTAATCGACCTTCTCGGTAGCGACCTCTATGCGCGGCCTGCCTATGCAACGTTGGAGCGAATGGCCCCGAGAATCTCCGGTCAATTGATCGACGCAATGCTCAACCAGGACAATTCGGTTGCCGTCCGCCGTCGGATTCCACGGCTACTCCGAAAGGTGGAGACCCAGCTGGCCGTCCGGGGCCTGGTCGAGGGGCTCAGAGACGACGAATTCGAGGTTCGCTATCGTTGCGGACACACGCTCGCCGAGCTGCAGCGGACAGGCCGCGAGCTCGATCTGCCGGAGCGGCCGATCATGGACGCGGTTGCGCGGGAGGTGGCTGCTGACCCAGAGCACCGGCAGCATCGGAGTGGCGGCGAAGACGTCTCCTCGGACATCCGAACTGAGATCGACGCGCTGCTCGAGACACGAGAGGATCGCAACCTGGAGCATGTGTTCACGCTCCTGAGCCTCGCGCTCGACCGAGACGCGATCATTCTTTCGCTTCGTGCGCTCTCGAGCGGGAGCGAGAACCTGCGCGGCACCGCCCTCGAGTATTTGCACAACGTCTTGCCCGAACCAGTGCGCGAATCCCTCTGGCCTCGGCTTGCCGAACGTTCGGATCGGCCGCGCGAACGAGCGTCGTCGAGCTCTCCAGAGGATCTCCTTCAATCGATGCGATCGCTCATGCTCGATCCCGGGCATCCACGGAACTAAGCTGGACATCGATCGTCAACGCTCCTCCCGCCTTCGGCGACGCGATGCGCGCCCGCTCACCGTGAGCAGACCACCAGCGCTGAGCGTCGTGAGAGGTCCACGAACCGGCGATAGAGGAACAGTCGACTAGCATCTGCTCGAGCGCGAACGCCGTCTGCGGTCTCTTCGAAGGGTCCTTTGCTAGGCAACTCGAGACAATCTCTTCGAGCTCAGGCAGGACAGGCGTGCCGAGCCTCGAGGACAAGGACTCAGGCGCACTGTGTAGATGATGAGCGCAAACCTCGGCGACGCTCTTCCCGTTGAACACGTGCGTGCCGGTGAGCAGGTAGTACGCCACGGCACCGAGTGCGTACAGGTCAACGCGCCCGTCGACGGCTTCAGGAGATACGATGGACTCGGGCGCCATGTACTGAGGGGTGCCCGACAGGATTGCCTCGTGACTGAGCTCGATGCCGCCTTCACTTCGAACCTCCTTCACGAGGCCGAAGTCCAAGACCTTGACGAAGTCATCACCACCACCGTACGAGTGCGACAAATGGACCATGATGTTCCCCGGCTTGATGTCACGGTGAACGAGACCCACTCCATGCGCTTCGACGAGAGCCGAGGCTGCCTGTCGAATCAAGTGCAGTACTCGGGCCTGGTCTTGAGCACCTGATCTCTCGACGAGATCGGTCAGGGTCAGCCCGTCGATGTACTCCATTGCATAGTAAAATAGGCCGTCCGAGGTATGCCCATAGTCGAAGATCGTGATCGTATGGGGATGGCTGAGGCCGGCGGTGAGCTGTACCTCCTGCTCGAACCGTCGGAGGTTCTCCCCTCCGGCTCGATCCGGGGGTAGTAGCTTCACGGCGGTGGGTCTCCGAAGGAGCGCGTGGCGCGCCCGGTACACCACGCCCATCCCTCCCTCGCCCAACTTCTCTTCCAGCCGGTACTGGCCGAGCTGCTCGGCGTCGCGGACTCGGCGTCGAAGCCCATAGATGACCACCGAAGTCGCGGTGCTGAGCAAGGTGGCAACTGCCCACCAGGCACCGATCTCGATGGTCATGCCGGCAGCTACCCGCTGGGGCGTCATTTCGGAAAGATGTGGGTAGATCACCGACCACTTCTCGAGGTTGAGTCGCAGGGCTCCCACGAAGACGCAGCTCAACAGCAGCGTCCCGACAACCAAATCGAGGGCGAGCGTCCAGCGACCCGAGCTGGGCACGAAGACCGCACGACCGACAATCACATTCGACAGCGCGAGCAGAAGGATGAAGTCCGGTCGACTCTCTGCTGGGATGTACATGGCCATCGCGCCCGTAGCGACAACTCCCAGGCTCAGCGAGCCCAGCTCCGCTGCTCGCATGAATTGCCGACTCCGCTTGCTTCGGGCGCAGGAGAAGCCGAGAAGAAGAAAACAAGCCGCCGAGCACAAATGCCACCAGAACGATGGATGTCGGAAACCGTTCAGATCCCCGAGCGCGAAGAGGATCGCCACGCGGTAGAACCAGAAGAACAGGTATCCCACACCGATGACCAAGCCGAATTGCGCGAGGCGGCGTTGTCGGAACGCGCGGTCCTCCTCACTCTCTGAGAGGCCACGGGCAGCGGCGCGAGTCATATGGGCCCATTAGTAACACGAAGAGAGCTTCGGACCGGACCGGGAACTCAGGTCGCCGCGCCAACGAAACGCAAAGACCCGCCAAGCTTGGCGGGCCTTTCTAGCGTTGAGGAGGCCCGCTGGTCCCGGAGGTTATCGTCGTCCCTGGTCGAAGAAGGGATGCAGCTGATTACGAACGACATTCGTCGGCGAAGGGAAGGTCGCGGGATCCTCGACGCCCACAGCGGCGGGCTTGAGTCCTGACTCGTAGACAAAGGTGCCAAACGCGATGTCCCAAATCGTGAGTGCCGAGGCGAAGTTCCCGGCCTCCTCAATGACGGTGCTGTGGTGCAAACGGTGGTGCGCCGGCCCCATGACGAAGTAACCCAGCCATCCGAGGTCGACGTCTATATTGGCATGGACTGCGTAGGACTGAATCGTCGTGACGTAGGCGGCAATGATGATCACCGCAGGATCGAAGCCGAGAAGCGCGAGCGGCAGCGTCTTGGCGAGACCGCTGTAGATGCTGTTGACGAAATGAATCGTGTTGTTGTTCCAAGTGTTCACCTTGTCGGGCGTGTGGTGAACCCCGTGTACTTTCCAGAGCCAGCCGAGGTGGCCCCAGCGATGCATCCAGTATCCGCCGAAATCGGCGATCAAGATCGCGGCAGGGAGGGCGGCAGCGAACGGAAGCCTGTTCTCCCAGGTGCCGATCGCGGCAACGGCGAACGCGACGCCCAACTTGACTAGCGCGTCCATCCCGCCGTTGAGCCCGAAGTAGAAGAAGTCGCGCAGCACTTCTTTCCGGTCGGGGTGCCATTCACGTTCGTAAGGCATGGCCCACTCGAGAACGAAGAGCGTCACGATCGTGCCGAGCAAGCCCGCCGTCGTGACGGCTTCGAGGGGGGCGCCGGTCGCGACGGCCCAAGCGACGAACGCTGCGTTGGCTGCGAGGATGGCGGGGTACGTGAAGTAGCGGCTGAATGTGCGACGACCGAGCTCCGAGTCGCGATGAAGTGAGATTGAGCTCTGAGTGCTGATTGTATCCATGATGGCCTCCTTGCCCGATGCGTTGCGAAGGCCATGCCAAGGGTCAGAACCTCGTGATTCCAAATACTTGGCAGAATTAGCGTCGACGGAGGAGAGCAATCGGACAGAAACCGGACAGTCAACACTGTCCGATCGGGCGAAATCGGACAGTCAGCGTGATCCGCTCCGCTCGGGCCGCGGGATCCCGTGCTTGTCCATCCGTCGATAGAGCGCCTGGCGGCTCAGCCCGAGCGAACGCGCTGTCTGCTGGATGTTGCCTGAGTAAGTGTCGAGGGCGTTCCGAATCGTCTCGACCTCATCGTTCCCCAGCGTCGTCTTGGTCCCCTGCCGGGTCGAGGGCCGCGACGGCTCCATCGCGTCCGTCGTGAGGGATAGCATTTCGCTGCGGAGCGGACGACCGGCAGCAAGAATGCTGGCTCGCTCCATCACGTGCTGCAGCTCTCGGATGTTCCCCGGCCAATGATAGCTCTCGAGCTCCCGGGCCACGGTCTTGGGCAGCGCGGATCTCGAAACGTTCAGCTCCTGGGCAGCGTGATCCAGAAAGTGAAGAGCCAGCGGCATGATGTCCTCCGCACGTTGGCGCAGGGGAGGCACAGCGATCGGAAACACACCGAGTCGGTAGAACAGGTCTTCTCGGAATCGACCGTCCTCTACTTCCTGCCGGAGGTTCCGGTTGGTTGCTGCGACGATGCGTACATCGACCTTCTGGGTGCGGTCGTCACCAACCGCCTCGAACTCCTGTTCTTGCAGCACTCGCAGGAGCTTCGTCTGCGACTCGACGGGTATTTCACCAACTTCATCCAGAAACAGAGTGCCCTGGTGCGCCAGGCGAAAGCGCCCAATGCGATCTCTCACGGCTCCACTGAAAGCACCCTTTCGATGCCCAAAAAACTCACTTTCGAACAGATCCTTGGGGATTGAGCCGCAGTTGACTTTGACCAGCGGCGCGTCTGCCCGAGGGCTCGCCGTGTGGATTGCACGGGCGACCAGCTCCTTTCCGACACCAGACTCTCCCGTGATGAGAACCGTGGCGTTTGTCTTGGCCACAGCTTCAATCTGCGCGAGCACCATGCGCAGCGCCGGGCTGTCGCCGATGATGTCCCCAAAGCGGCCTGACGCGCGCACCTCTTCGCGGAGGTAGTCGCGTTCCTGCTCGAGTGCTTCTTTGAGCCGTTCGATCTCCGTCGCTCGACGTTCGAGCTCCTCTCGAGCGGCGACCTGCGCTGAGACATCCCTGATCGATCCGGTGAAGTAGGTCGTACCGCCAAGCGGCGTGTAGGTGAACCGAACCTCGATGGGGATTTCCGCCCCGTCCTTTCGAAGACCCTTTGCTTCGACATATCGGATCGGCAT
>JBLYYU010000228.1:0-3339 GCA_048550275.1 Polyangiales bacterium | reverse complement strand
CGGTGAAGCCGCATGTCGCGGCGCTAGCCGGTGATGCAGAAGTCGCGACCAACAACGCGGCGACGCTTCCGAGTATCCGGATCAAGCGAATCATGGCGAGGTCCCCTCCGCGGTCGGCTGTTCAGCGACCGCGCCTGCTGGCTCGGGCGTGATGACACAGCGCGTGGTTCCGAGATCGATCATCGGTAGCTCCTCGGTCGTTTCGTCGTCCGACATGCTCGAAGCATCTTCGGTCGATCCGAATGTCAGGTCAAACTCGCAAACACCGTCTTCGTGCTCGAGGGTCGCCGGGTAGCGGCCCTGCATGGGAGCCCGGTCGAAGTAGAACTCGCCGTTCCTGCCGAGCGGCGAGACCAGTGACTCGCCGTTGACGCGAACCGTGAGCTCTCCGAATGATGGGATGCTTTCCTTGCCGCCGGACTCGAGCACCACCTTGCCGGTCACCAGCGTGATCCGCGCAACGTCGAAGCGAGCCTTGGCGCCTCCTCGGAACGGAGCCGCGACCAGCGAGCGGACTTCTTCGAGCTCGTAGGCGATCGGCACGTCCTGGTCGTTGATGCTGAGCGGATTGCCGTAGTACTGGAGCAGGTCGGGCACGAGCAGGTTGCCCTTACGGTTCGTCTTGCCGACCTCCCAGTTGTTGAGGTAACCGCGAACGCCCTTGACGCCCGGCACCTGGATGAGCCCGTAGCTCTGCGAGACGGCTCGCGTCGGGAGCACGCTTCCGCCCATCACGACGAAACCGCCCGATGCGTTGAGCGCCACTTCGTTCCGCCCCTCGAAGTGCTCGTAGCTCGCGGAGTAGCGACCCCATTGCGTCTGATACTCGGCCTGTACGAAAGCCCGGTTGGTCGCGCCGGCTTGAAGATCGACGAGGTATCCGTAGTCCTGACCGAGCGCGACCGGTCGCTGTACCTGCACGCCCGCGGTGGGGTCCTTCCCGCTCTGGCGAAACGAGGCCGCCGCCGTGGTCCGGTTCGCGAAGAAGTGGTTGAAGAGCAGGAAGCCTTCGAAGAATCGCTGGCCCTGGAGCGACTGGTAGCTGAAGGTTGCGATCATGTTCGACTTGGCGGCGATGCGAACGCGACCGAGCAGGCCGGCGCGATGCCGGACTTGGCCTTCGCGGTAGCGCGCGCCGGTGTATTGAGCCGTGATGCTCGCGCGTGAGCCGATGGGCACCGCAACGAACGCAGACCCCTCGATCTGCGAGCGGTTCGCGAGCCAGGGTAGACTGATGTTCGAGTAAAATTGGCTCTGGCCACGAACACTGCCGCCCGCGCTCACGACTTTGCTCAGGTAGCTGTAGGTCAGGGCGCCGGCGCCTCCGGTGTGACCGTCGTTGTAGGCGGCCGAGCCTTCGATTCCGATTTCGCCAGCCGGCGTGCGGAATGTCGAGCCGATGCCACCGTTGATCAGCTCGTTCGAGCCTTCGAGCGTGAACCCTCCGGTCAGCCAGTCCGTGAAACCCATCCGGTGCGTGCCCTGGAAAACGGGAGACCCGTAGTCGCCGCTGTGCGTTCCGACCCGCCTGCGTCGCGCGCCGACGGCGTAGCTGTATTGCTGCAAGCCCGGTGCCAGTATCCCGGTCGACCAGTAGTAGGGCGACGCGATGGTTTGAGTGCGTCCGAACGCGTCGGTGACGACGGCGCGAGTGGCACCGGCGCCCCGGACGACCGGAATGTTCTCGAGCTGGAACTCCCCTGCGGAGACATCGCGGCTCGTGACCAGCCGGTCGTCGACGTAGACGTCGAGCTTCGAAGGAGAGCCGACAGCTCCGCTCAGCCCGAATGAAGGGAATCGGACGAAGTACGGGTCGAGCTCGAAGTTGCGAAACACTTTCACGCCTCCGATGAACGCGCTCCCCCCGAGTGACCCCGCGGTAGTCAGGCTGTCCCAGACCACGACTCGGACCATCGGCTTTGGAAAGTCCATCGTGAAATTGCTTTGACCGCGGAGGAAGCTTCCTCGCTCGTCCACCGACATGTCGCTGAAGAGAAGGTGCCCGAGAAAGCTGACTCCGATCTCCCCGAACACGTCCAGGCTCTTGAAGTTCACCGTCCGAAGCGCGTAGTTCAGGAACCCGCTCGCGTCCTTGCGGTAGTCTATTCCCTGGGGGCGTTGAAGCTGCCCGAGATCGATTTTCGAGTTCGAGTACACCGGGCCCGTGTCGATTCGAAGCGCGAGGTCTCGCTCATCGAACGTGTACGTGAGCTCCTCGGCAAGTGAAGCCATCGACACATAGGTCGTCCCTTCGATCTCGTCTTGCGCGTAGCTCGTGCCGAGAACCCCGGCCTCCCGCAGAGCAATCAACGGAACGAGGACGTCTCCGGCGCGCAGCACGACTTGGATCTCACCCTTGAACGAGTCGTTGACGTACAACATCAGGATCGCGCGCTCGGTCGGTTCCGTCTGCGCGGACGCGGGCAGTGCCGATGGTGTCGCAGACTCAGCTCCCGATTGGGTAGGCGTCTGCGCGAGGACCGAGGTCGAACGGCTCGCCATGATCGACACGAAGAGCGCAAGAAAAGCAAGAAAACGGCAATTTCGAGAGTCTCTCCGGCCCAACTCGTAGTCGGTGCGGGCTGAGAGACCGTGTGCCATGGCTGCTGCTTACTGCGAAGCGCATGCGCCGGACGGCACATCGTAGCGAAGAGAGATCTCGCTCTCTCCGTCCGAGGCGCTCATCACCTCGAAATGGGAGATCTTGCCGCAGAGCGACCGTGGAATCTCCACCTCGAAGGTTCGAACGTCGGAAGCCAAAAGGTACCAGCCGGCCAGGTCGCGAGAGAACAAGGGCTTGTTTCCCTTGCTCACCGCGGTCGCTTTGACCGACTTGAGCATCGTGTGGACGGTGCCGTCGTTTCGAACGTCGAAACGGAAGCGTCCGTCATGGACCGACGCTTTCCCCATGGTGAGCTTCACCATTTGCTTGGGAGGCGCGATGAAGATCGGAATGCTCATTCGGGTGAGCACTTGAACTTGCTCTGCGGCTGCCTTCGTTTTCCTAGATGGAAGCTCTTCGACGAAGATCCTGTACGTCCGCTCGACCGGAGTGGATTCGCTCGAGGCCTCGTCCTGCGGCTGCATCGCCGACTTCGCCATGCCGATTCGAACCTTGCGCTTGGCGCCGGGCTCGAGCTTCATGATGCGCGGAAAGAAGATGATGTCGCGCGTAGGCCCAAGCTCGACCTTGCCGTCGTCGCTCTGGCTCCAAGCGTACGTCGTTAGTTGAAACCGTATCTCCTCATCGCTCGTGTTGTGAACGGTGAGAAGCGTGCTCGACCCGCCTTCCGACAGGTGAAGCTGGATTGGGTTCACGTTGAAGGTGCTGGCGTGGGG
>JBLYYU010000227.1:0-14776 GCA_048550275.1 Polyangiales bacterium | reverse complement strand
GCCAGTGCCAGTGTCAGCCAGATCCCGTCAACCTCGTGCTCCCACCTTCGAAGAGGTAGCGCACCGCGAATCTGCTACGGCTTCGCGTGCGCTGGGAGCGTGCCGGTCAGGCTCTTTAGGAATGTGACGATGCTGTTCACCTGTGCGCCGCTCAGGTCTCTTCCGAGCTGGTAGGTGCCCATGATCTTCACGGTCTCCTCGAGCGTCGCCTGGGAGCCATCGTGGAGGTACGGGGACGTGAGCTCGACGTTGCGGAGCGTCGGCACCTTGAAGAAGTGCTTGTCAGCAGGCTTCTTGGTGACGTTGAAGCGCCCAAGGTCTGCTTCGGTGACCGGGGTACCGCGGTCGGCGAAGTAGTCTTTCACCAGACCCATCTTCTGGAACATGGAGCCGCCCGCGATGATGCCGGCGTGGCAGGCGGTGCAGCCGACTTCCTTGAACGTTGCGTAGCCCTTCTTCTCGGCGTCGGTGATTGCGGTCGCATCACCCCGAAGGAAATCGTCGAATCGAGACGGAGTGATGAGTGATTTCTCGTATTCGGCGATCGCGTCGGTTGCGTTGTTCTGCGTCACGCCGTCGTCGTAGAGCTTGCCGAATGCCGCCACGTACTCCTCGTTCTTCTTCAGGCGCTCTACGACCTTGGTCCAGTCGGCGCCCATCTCGATCGGATTGGCGACGGGGCCGGCTGCCTGCTCCTGCAAGTCCTTGGCGCGGCCGTCCCAAAACTGCACGAAGTTGTATCCGGCATTCAAGACGGAAGGAGAGTTGATGGGTCCAACTTGTCCCCGGATGCCGGTGGATGTCTTTCGGGGTTCCGCGCCACCGTGTTCGAGTGAATGACAGGTTACGCATGCGATGGTCCCGTCACCGGAGAGCGTCGTATCGTGGTACAGGCTTCGCCCAAGCAAAACCTTTTCCATGTTCACGTCAGCGGTCGCCGGAAGAGGTGTCAATGGTTCCTCGGCGACCGGCTCGGCCTTCTCGACGGGGGCCGGTGGCTCGGCTGCCGGAGCAGGGGTTTCTTTTTTCGTACAACCCGCGACGGCGAGAACACCGAGGAGGATGAGAGCCCACTTCATCTGAAACATGCGGCGCAAGTTAGCAGCCGAGGCACGATCAGCCAGTTCTTGCTATGCTGCCGCGCTGTGAGCGCGAGACGCAGGGTTTACTTGGCAAGACACGGGGACGTGTCCTACTTCGAGCCGGGGCAAGAGCCTGGCGACCACGACCCGAATCTCAACGAGACCGGCGTCGCCCAAGCGGAGGCCCTCGGCCGCCTGCTAGCTGAGGTCCCGATCGACATGGCCGCCTGCACCGGGCTTCAGCGCACGCTCCAAACCGCACGCCTGGCGATCGGCTCGAGGCCGCTCGAAATCGAGGTCATCGAGGGGCTTAGCGAGGCAAAAACGGGGACTTTCGAGGATATCGAGAGCTTCGAGGACATGGAGGAGGTCTTCACTCGCGCCTTCGACGACGCGCATGAGCCGGGCGCACGGTTTCTCACGGGTGAGTCGTACGCCGAACTCTGGCAACGCGTCGCCGACGCCTGGCAGGGGCTCCTGAGCCGTAGCGACTGGAACAGCGTATTCGTCGCCTGCCACGGGGTCGTGAACCGAACGATCCTCGCGCAAGCTTTTGGGTCCGGGTCCGAAATCTACCGAAGGATCGAACAGGATCCGGGCTGCCTCAATGTCCTGGACATCGAAGGAGAGGGCCCGTCGGCGCGCGTGGACTATGTGCGCCTGATGAATTTCACCCCGTACAACCCGGCGAAAGACGGGATGCTCGAGACCACGCTCGAAACGCTCTGGCGACAGTTCACAGCCGACTAGTCGTCGCAGCGGAGCGAGCGGTACGCGCCCTGGTGATAGACCAGTGGCTCTCCGTCCGCGGTGCGAACCGATTCCACCCGTCCCACGTAAATGGTGTGGCTCCCTTCTTTGTGGGAGCTCGCGACCTTGCATTCGAGGGATGCCAACGCTTCGTCGATCAGCGGCGCGCCCAACGCCCCCTCGGACCAACCGACCTTGTCGAGCCTCGAGTCCTCGTACTTGGACGAGGCAAACAGATTCGACACCTCTGCTTGGTGCGCAGCCAGGATGTTGACCGCGAAGACACCGCCCTCTTCGATGATGCTGTTGGTCGTCGATGAGCGATTCGCGCAGACCAAGACGAGCGGCGGGTCCGCCGATACGCTTGAGAACGCGGAAACCGTCATACCGTGAAGCTTCTCGCCACTCCGAGAGGTGACGACCGTCACGCCGCTAGCCCAGCCGCGAAGCGCGTTCTTGAAAGCGTCCTGATCGATTGGCATCGTTTTGGCTACTCCGTCTCGGCTCCGGCGGGTCGGCCCGTCGCCATCAGGGGCTTGCTCCGGCCGTGCTCAGCTCGGTATGGCAAAAATAGAACGTGTTTCAAGTGCCTTACTGGCTTTCACTCTTCCGAAATTGGGCTAGTTTCCGCGTCCTATGCCCCAACAGGCGTTTCTAAATGGCATCCAGGCGTACTGGGATGCGCTGGGCCAACCCGGTGAGGCCCCAGAGCTCGGGGAGTCTCGGATCGATGCGTTCGTCGATCTCCTGCACATGACGTCCAGCGCGGAACATGGTTTTCGCCTGCTCGAGCTGCTCGACTCCGCATATGCCGGGATGGCTGTCGGCGACGCCTCCCGACCCTGGCGACTGCACTGGGCGCTCCAGGTGGGCGAGGTCGAGCCCTTCGTTGCCTCCGAGCTCGAAGGTCTCATTTTTCTCGCCGACACAATCGCCGACCCGGAGGGCCGCCATCGCGTCTATTCGCTCAAAGACGGAATGCGCGGCGACCTCGAGTTCTCCGACATCGGCGAGGCGTTGCGCTGGATGGCCGCGCAAGTGCAGCATTCCAAAGGGGGGCTGGACGACGCGAAGCTGCAAGACGTCCAAAGTGAGGCCTCCGCGTTGCTCGACGACGATTGGGAGAAAGGCCCGACCTCCGGGCTCTACATCGTCGAAGAGCTGCTGGACACGCCGCTGGTCGAGGCCTGGGACGCGATCTCGCGAGGCCAATGGCCGCTCGTGGAATCGGATGGCAGCGATCCTGCGGTAGACCGCGAGGACGGCTGGCAACGACGATTGTCGCTATGGCTCACGAGGAGGTTCCTCGCCACACGCGCGCTCGCGCTTCCCGAGGAGATCGGCGTTTCGGACATGGACGCCGTTCATCGATCACTCGTCGACCACCTGATTGACTTCGAGCAGGCGATTCACGCTGGCGACGTTCCGCGAATCATCGACGGCACCTCCGCAGGTGAAGACCCCAAGCTCGCGATGCTCGCCCTCGAATGGATCGAACGCCACGACAGCTGGCGAACCGCCGCGAACGTGCCGGCTCCCGACGAAGAGGATGAGTACGTCGACGAGCCACCGCCGTTCCAGCACACGCCATTCACCCGAAAGCTCATGCACGCGCTCTCGGTTTCACTCGACAGGATGGTGGAGCGCGGCGAGCTCGAGCTGGACCCGGATCGCAAAGATGCTCTTCTGATCGAGTTGGTGACAGCCGGCTCCGATGCCCGCTCGATCAAGCACATGCTCAAGAAGCTGACTTCCACCCTGGTCGACTCGGATCACGTAGAAGAGATTTATCCTACCGACGAAAAGATAAAGGATCGGCTCAAAGAAGATCTCGGAGGATGATCGAGCCGGCTGGCACTCAGCTCTGGGCCGACACGCGATGGCGTGATGCTTGGCGCGTGCAGCGCCGCTGGGATTCGGGTGCGTGTCGGCTGCTCAATCCTGCAGGCAGCGTCGTCCAGCGAGGAACAGTCTCAGAGTGCGAACGCGCGCTTGAGGAAGCCCGGCCCGAGGCGAGCGCGGTCGACCATCTCGTCATCCTCCTTCACGGCCTCGGTCGAACCCGCCGTTCGCTCGCACGCATCGACACGGCCCTGCGAGGCGCCGGCTTCGTGACCGCACGGCTCGACTACCCGAGCACTCGAAGGACGATCGAGGAGCACGCGGCGACGATCGCCGACTTGCTAGATCATTCGCCCACACCCCGAAAGCTCTCATTCGTCTCGCACAGCCTCGGTGGTCTGATCATCCGGAAGTTGCTCAGCTACGAGTCCAACTGGCGTGCAGCCGTCCACCGGGTCGTCATGATTGCACCGCCGAACCAGGGAGCCTCGCTCGCCCGTTCGCTCGACAAGGGGGCGGCCCTGCGAACGATCCTCGGCCCGTCGTACGGCCAAATCGCGGACGGTTTTGCGACGACGCTCCCTATCCCCGATGTCCCCTTCGCGATTTTCGCTGGCGACGCAGCCGGCGTTCTAGGCGATGGCTTGGTTGCGATCGACGAGACGCGGCTCGACGGCGCCAAAGAGCATCACGTCGTTCCCGCCGTGCACACTTTCGTGATGAACCACCCGGCGGTGATCCGCGGGACCGTTTCGTTTCTAGGCGGCGCCCCAGATTGCGCTTGATGGGGTCAGGAGACCGGCATCTCCGTCGTGAAGCGCTCCCTTCCGATCGCTCTCCAGAAGCAGCGGACCGTCGAGGTCGATGTAGTCGGCAGTCCCGGTCAGCAAGAGAGCTGGCTCGATCGCGAGCGAGGTGCTCACCATGCAACCCAACATGACGCGGAAGCCCCGGCGGCGCGCCTCCTTGGTACATTCGAGCGCTTCGCTCAGGCCGCCGGCTTTGTCGAGCTTCACGTTCACCGCATCGTAGCGGCCTCTCACCCGGTCGAACGAGCTCCGGTCGTGGAAGGATTCATCCGCACAGATGGGTACCGCGTGTTCTAGCTGTTCGAGGGCCTGGTCGTTCTCGGCAGGGAGCGGCTGTTCGAGCAGAACGACGCCGAGGTCCGGTAAGATCGGAAGCCAGGCCCGAAGCTGCTCGGGAGACCAGGCTTCGTTTGCGTCGATGACCAGATCCGTTTCCGGTGCAGCGCGATGCACGGCGTCGATGCGCTCGAGGTCCGGGCCGCCGTCGACCTTGACTTTGATGACTCCCGCAGCCGCGAATCCGGAGGCTACGCTCGCCATGTCCTCCGCACGGCCAACGCTCACCGTACGCATCGTCGTGACGGAGCTGGGGGGACCGCCAAGCCCGGCGAGCCGCCAGACCGGCGTCTGCGAGCGTTTGGCTTGCAGATCCCAGAGCGCGCAGTCCACCGCGTTTTTAGCAGCCCCCGGGCGCATGGAGGAGGCATGCTCGGGCCCGGCCCCAGGTTTCAGAGCCTCGCATTCGGACTCGATCGCGGCGCAGACCGTATCGATCGACTCTCCGTACCTAGCGTACGGCACGCACTCCGCCCGGCCGATGGCTCCTGAGTCCTGGAGCTCGAGCACGACGACGTCGGCCGCAGCTCGAGCCCCGCGCGCGATTCGAAAGCCGCCTCGAATCGGCCACGACTCCGCTCGGACCAGAGCTTTCATCGCGATCGGTTAAGCGACGCCGGTTGCTTCTTTGATCGCCTTGGGGCTCAAGGTCTTGCAGACGAAAACGTGCACGTCCCAAAGGTCGCGCGGTCGCTGACCCGCCTCTTGAAGAAGCTCCATCGTCTTCTTCGCGGCCTCGAGGAACTGCACGTATGTCGTCGCGTTGGGCGTCGTGTCATACTTCGGATCGATATCGAGAATGAGCGCCTGCTTCTTGAAGAACGTCGGTTTCACGAACAGGTGGTCCGCTGGGTAGACGAGCGCGGGCAGCAGGGTGGCCAGGGGCCAGGTCGCGCCGTCCTCGACGTCGAGCGCGGCGACGTAGGAGTCGAAGCGAATGGGATACGTCCGCTCCCCGTAGAGTAGCTCACGAAGTGACATCGCGACCGTCTCGCGGCTGTCCTCTGGGAGGTTCTTGAAGCGGGTCGCCTCGGCCTTCTGGGTCGTGCTCTTCGTGCTCGTGAGGAATTCGAAGATCATCTGGTGAACTTCTTCGTAGCTCTGGTTGCCGACGAGCTCATCGAGGTTCTTCTGGCTGAGCAGATCTTCCGCGCGCTCGAGGGCAGCTTCCTTGAGCTTCTCCGCGCCCTTCGTGCCTGCTTCGCCCCGCTCGGCCTTGACGTATGCCTCGTCCTCGAAGCCAACCGGGAAGAGGGTCATGAAGTAGGCGACCTGCTGCTCGAAGGTGATGTCCGGCTTCTTGGGCGGTGCCTTCGATTTGCGCGTGGAGCCCGGTGCGGGCGCCTGGTTCCGACGCGCGATCCGGTCGATGCGCACGGCCTCGTTCGTCTGGACCTCGATGATCTCCATCTTGTGCCAGTAGTCGGGCCGGAAGCTGCGCTCCGCGCCATCTTCAAAGAGGAAGGTGCGCTTGTCCGGAATCTCGAGGAGAAGCACCGAACGGCCCCAGTCCTTACGGCTGGTGTGCTCGAAAACTCGGGGCGAAACGGAAGGTGTAGACTCTGGCATCGATTACAGTTCCTCGAAAATCGGGTAGAAGCAGGGCCCAAGGCCCGCAAAATCGAGCACGTCGTGTATCACGGACGCGATGGGCTTGCATCCGCTTGCGATCCGCTCGTTGTAGCCCTAGGAGCACCGCTCCGCAACCTCCTGTTCTCATTGGTATTTAAGCAGAATGAACCGATACTCAGCGCCGCGTTTGGAAGCCTTGCTCTTGCTTGCCGTCGTGGCCCTGTCCGGTGTGGCTTGCGAACGGGGGCCCGCCAACGACCCGACGCCCGCCGAAGCACAAGTCCACGCGACCGAACCAGACCCGCGCCTTCCGGGTGTCTCCGCGCCGGACGATGCCCTCCAGAAGCTGCTCGACGAGCAACTCGCCGCCCAGGGGTCCGCCTACGAGCCCCGGACGCACCATCTGAATGACGACGGTTCGCCGAAGTTCACGAATCGCCTCATCCGGGAGTCCAGCCCGTACCTGCTCCAGCACGCGCACAACCCCGTCAACTGGTACGCCTGGTCCGAGGAGGCCTTCGAGCGGGCCAAGCGAGAGAACAAGCCGATCTTTCTATCGGTCGGCTACTCGACCTGTCACTGGTGTCACGTGATGGAGCGCGAGTCCTTCGAGGACGAGGAGATCGCTGCCTTCCTCAATCGCCACTTCATTGCCATCAAAGTCGACCGGGAGGAGCGACCGGACATCGACAGCGTCTACATGACGGCGGTCAACCTGCTCACGGGTCGTGGTGGTTGGCCCATGACGGTGATCATGACGCCGCACAAGGAGCCGTTCTTCGGCGGGACGTACTTTCCGCCTCGCCGGGGGATGCGCGGAAATCGGCCCGGCCTGATCGACATCCTCAACGAGATGGTCGGGATGTACACGAACGAGCCGACAGAGGTCGTCGCGCGCGCCCAGGAGATCAGCCAGAGTGTCGAGCGAGCCTCGTCGCTGCGGCCCGGGCCCGGGGTGCCGAACGACAAGGTCATCGCCATTGCTGCGCAGAAGCTCGCCACGATGTTCGATTCGCGTGACGGAGGTTTCTCCGGGGCGCCCAAGTTTCCCCAGCCTTCACGCTTGTCGTTGCTGTTGAGGTACGCGCGACGCAGCCGTGACGAAGGGGCAACCGCAATGGTGACAACGACTCTCGACAAGATGGCGGCCGGGGGCATCTACGATTACGTCGGCGGCGGGTTTCACAGATACTCGACCGACGCCCAGTGGCTCGTGCCCCACTTCGAGAAGATGCTCTACGACAACGCGCAGCTGGCCGTCGTCTACCTCGAAGCCTGGCAGCACAGCGGCGACTCGAACTATGAGCGGATCACGCGCGAGATCCTCGACTACGTCGCCCGCGAGATGACCTCTTCGAATGGGGCGTTCTATTCGGCGACGGACGCCGATAGCCCGACGCCAAGCGGGCACGACGAAGAGGGCTGGTTCTTCACATGGACGCCCGATGAGCTCGAGGCGCTTCTCGGTTCGGAGGACGCCGCGCTCGTATCTGCAGCCTACGGCGTGACCAAACATGGGAACTTCGAGGGGCGAAACATTCTCCACCGGGCGAAGTCGGACCAGGACGTGGCATCCGAGTTGGGCGGCCCGTTGAAGCGCGTGGTCGACGGATTGCGAACTGCGCGGACCAAGCTGTACGACGCGCGTGCCCTACGTCCGCCGCCAATTCGCGACGAAAAGATCATCGCCGCTTGGAACGGAATGATGATCAGCGCGTTCGCGAAAGCTGGCTGGGCGTTCGATGAGCCGAGGTATGTGGAGATTGCAAGTCGGGCCGCCGGCTTCGTCCTCGAGAAGATGCGGGCGCAGGACGGTGCTCTCGTCAGGACCTATCGCGACGGCAAGAAGGGCAAGGCTTCGTTTCTCGACGACTACGCCTTCATGATCGGCGCCTGCCTGGACGTCTACGAGTCCACCGGTGACCTACCTTGGATCGAGCGGGCGTTGGAGCTCCAGGACGACCAGGATGCGCGGTACCTAGACACACAATTGGGGGGCTATTACCTGACGCCCAATGACGGCGAGACCCTTCTTGTGCGTGAAAAGCCCGCGTACGATCGCGCGGTTCCGTCCGGCAACTCCATTGCCGCGAACAACCTGCTTCGGCTGCACGATTTCACCGGCGACTCGAAGTGGAGAGCGTCTGCCGAGCGCCTCTTTGCGTCCTTGGCGTTTCAGGTTACTCGATCGCCGATCGGGTTTCCCATGCTTCTCGTAGCTCTCGACCGGTACTACGATCGGGCGCTCGAAGTCGCTCTGATCGCGCCCGAAACCCGCGACGAAAACCAAGCGCTCGCCGATCGGCTTCGAAAGGCTTTCGTTCCAAACAAGGCGTTCGCGGTTCTCGCAGAAGCCGACGCCGCCGCGCAAGCGGCGCAGATTCCGTGGCTCGAAGGTAAGCGGGTCATGACCGGCAAGAGCACGGCGTACGTCTGTGAGCGCGGGCGCTGCGAGCTGCCGACCACGAAGCCTGCGGTCTTCACGAGGCAGATCGATCGGCGAGAGCCATACCCCAGTCTCGACGGCGCGAAGCTGCCGAGCTTGCCATTTCGCCGTACGAACTGATGGGAGAGGCGCCTGACACTTGGATCCTCGCGACCCACAACGCGGGCAAGGCGCGGGAGCTGAACGAGTTGTTTCGGAATCATCCGGTTCACCTCGTGCCTGCTGAAGAATGCGATCTACCAGAGCCCGAGGAGACCGGTGCGACGTTCGAGGCGAACGCCGAGCTCAAGGCCTTGGCCGCCGCGCAGGCCACCGGTCGGATCGCTCTCGCTGATGATTCGGGGGTTGCGGTTCGCGCGCTGGAGGGGCGACCGGGAATCCACACTGCCCGCTGGGCGGGCGAACCCCGCGACTTCGACGTTGCCCGACAACGCGTGGAGCGAGCCCTGGGAGAGCTGGGCCCCGACGCAAGCCGCCGCGCGACCTATATCTGCGTACTATGTGTCGCGTGGCCCGACGGCCGCACACGCACGTTCCGCGGCGAAACCTTCGGTACGCTTCTCTGGCCGATCCGGGGCGAGCTCGGCCACGGCTTCGAGCCGATGTTTCTTCCGGACGGGTATGCAATCACCTACGGCGAGATGACGCCGGCGCAGCGTCACCGGGTCAACGCTCGCGCGGCGGCGATGCGGATGCTCGAACAGGAGTTGTTCGCTCGCCCTGCCGCTACGGCCGACACTTGAGGTCGGAATACGGGCACACGAAGCGCACATGAAGATGGTCCTCGTGATTCGCGAAGTGACGGATCACGCCGCGGGGTTCGTACCTGCCACGGGGATATTGGATCCAGCGTTCGAGTTGCGCCTTGCTGACGCCTTTGCGCCTCGCGTACTTGTAGAGCTTCCCTTGCAGTCGGTAGTCGATGAAGATCATTTCCGCCTGACCGTTTCGAAGCCAATGCTCGAGGAGCGTCCATTGGCGGGCTACGTCGAGCTCTGAAGACCTGAACTCTTCGAAGCGGCAGCCGTTCGAGCTGCACTTCTCCTGGTAGTAGCTGATGTCGGCGTCTCGCCCGTTTTGGTGGCTCTTGTGGTCGCGGAGCTTTCCACCATTCCGGTCGCTGATGTCGTGCACGCGCACTACCTTGGTCTGCTTGAACTTCGCGTTCACAGCGTTGAAAGCGGCGATAATCCAGCGATTGGTTTCTTCGGTACCGTATGCCCGCTCCGGAGTGCGAATCACATAGCCTGGGTGCGGAGGTAGGCGAACGCCGTTCTCGAGTCGCCCCCGGTTGGTTGGGCCGATGGCTTGCGACGGGCTCACCGGTGATCGCGTGTAGATCCGGAGCTTCGTGCCGGCTCGCGGATTGCCGTGGCTCAGGTGAGCATTCCACTGATTCAGGTCGCGTGCGCTGACATCGTACCGTTTGGCGACCGCGTACAGATTGTCGCCGCGCTCGAGCTTGAAGACGACCTCCGGGCGCGGCGCTCCGATGTCGATCGTTTGCCCGGGGTGAATCCGGTCCGCTTTGATGCTCGGGTTCGCCGCCAGTATTTCCTTCACGGTCGTGTCGTGCCTGAGCGCGATTCCGGTGAGAGTATCGCCGGCCTTGACGCGATAGGTCCGTCCACGCTTCGGCTTCTTAGGCACCGTCGTTTTCTTGTCGAGGCGCGCAGCGACCGCACTGGATGGATCTCGCGCCGCAATCCGCGACCCCGCCGCGGCTGGCGGCTTCTCTGCCGAAGCGCCGTAGTCGAACGGTGGTGTCCAATCGATACCTTCGTCGACCGACGTCGGATTCGCAGGCGTGCTCACGACCAGCCGCTGGCCGACTCGAATCATGTCCCCTTCGAGGCGGTTCCAACGTTTGAGCTCATCGACCGAAACACCGGCGCGCTTTGCGATCGAGCTCAGCGCGTCGCCTCGGGCCACGATCACTGTCGGCGCGTCGGCCTCCACTCGGGAAGAAGCGAACGCGGCGAGGCACAGCAGTGCGATCCCGAGCGTGCGGAGCATCCCGATCGGGAGTACCGAAATTCGTGAAATCCGGCAAGAAACGGGCCGAAATCGATCGATGTGACGCTCGGGCCAGGGCTTGATATTTTGATCAGATGCGGGGGAGGGCACGGTCGGTCTCGGGGGTAGTGGTCGCGGCACTCCTATCATTGACGGCGTGCAAGCCGACCTCTTCATCGCTCGGACGCTACATCGAACCGGGGCCGCCGCGCTACGAGGTTTCATGCCCGGATGGCGAATCTTGCAGTCCATCGGTCGCGCTACTGGTCGGACTTTCAGCGCCTAGCGAGCCGACGCGTTGCACCGCGGCGCTGATAGGCCCTCACACTGCGGTCACAGCGGGGCATTGCGTGGCTCGGGAGCTCCGGAACGGAGTCGAATGCGGAGATCTCTGGCTCGGCTTTGCGGGCGCGGAACGTAGCCCGGCAGAGTGGATCGCCTGTCGGCGGATCGTCACGGCGTCGGCGCGAAGCGCGAACATACTTTCTCCGGACTACGCCATTCTGGAGCTCGAAAGAACCGTCACGCGACCGACCATTCCTGTCGGAGAAGGAGAAGTTCCCACGGGCGAAGTCGTTCGAGTGCTATCCGTGACCGCTGACCGTTTCTATGACGACCTCCACGAAGTTCGAAGCCGACGTTGCGTCGTCGACGACAGTCAACGACTCGCCGACTGGAACCCGGCGCCTTCGTCCGCGATTCGGGTTCTCTCGTCCTGTCCGATCCGTCAAGGCAGCTCGGGTGCGCCGGTCCTCGATGCCGATGGACGACTCAGAGGTCTCGTGCATGGTGGCGGTCCTCGCTATTTCGCTTTGGGCCTGATGACCCTACTGCCGAAACCAGTCGATCGTCACGACGGTTAGCACCGTCACCACTCCGATCAGCATGACGAACAAGCTGGCGGGCAAGGGGGGCGGAGCAGGTCTCCGATCGATACGAGCCGCCGGAGCTGGGGTTCTACGCTTTCCGCTTTCCGCATCTGGCTGAATCGGAGGGTCCGACTCGACCTCGCCCTTGCTAGTTCGCGCGATTTCCATCAGCTCCCGTTTGCGAAGCTCGCCGCTCGGGAAGAGCTCGGCCATCCATTCTGCTACCTCCGCCGGGCCGACCAAATCTTCTTGATTCGCCAGGTAGCGCCGCAGGGCCTTTCCCATTTCACGCGTGCTTTGCCACCGCTCGTCGGGGCTTCGTCTGAGGGCTTTGAGAACGATCGCATCGAGCTCTTCCGGGACGTCGGTCCGATACTCGCTGGGCGGCTGAATCGGCGCGGACAGCACTGCGTACATCGTGTCTACGTCGCTTTCCCGGAGGAAGAGCTTTCGAAACGTGAGCATCTCCCAAAGGACGGTGCCCAGCGCCCAGACGTCCACCCGCCGGTCGACAACCGCCGCGGTCATCTGTTCGGGCGCCATGTACGGGAAGGTGCCTTTGACTTGCCCGGCATCGGTGCTGTGCACGCGCTGCCGAGCTCGCGCGACCCCGAAGTCGACGACCTGCGCGGCCCCGTCATAGGTCACGAAAAGATTGTCGCCCGAGACGTCCCGGTGAACGACGTGCAGCGACTCGCCGCTCGCGTCGGTTAGCTCGTGAGCAGCGTGAAGCCCCTCGCAGGCCTGTGCGATGATGCGCGCCATTCGGGCGGGCAAGAGCGGTGAGTTTCGCTGTGCAGCGTCTGCCAGCACTCGGCGGTGGACGCGCGAGAGCGGCTCTCCGACCAAGTACTCCATCGCGATGAAGTACTCGCCGTCCGCTTCACCGAAATCGAAAACGCTGCAGACGTTGCTATGCGTGATCCGCGACGCGATGCGCGCCTCGTCCAGGAACATGTCGACGTAGTCCCGCTCGATCGCGAGGTGCGGGTGGATTCGCTTCAGCGCGACCAGCTTCTCGTAGCCGGGGTTCCCTCCGACCCGCGCTAGGTGGACGCTCGCCATACCGCCAGACGCGAGCTCGAAGCAGAGCTCGTAGCGTCCAATCTTCGCGGGCGCAGGCGAACGGGTGCCGCGCCGCGCTCTATGTACGCGGTCGGGACGGACTGAATCCATCTCCTCGGCCCTCGAATCCTCCATCTGATTCCTCGATCTGCACGGCCAAGGCGCACCAAAGCCGTTCTTATCAAAGTATTACACTAAAAATGCAATTTCCAAGGTGAATTCTGCCAGAGCCGACTCCGGTTGACTTCATCACAAACACACCCTATCTATTAGGCTTCTTTGGATACTAACCTAATGAATTTAGGAGAAACCTACATTCTTGATGCAATTGATCGGCAGCTCCTGGGTGAGCTTCAGGCTGATTGCAAGCGCTCGCTCAAGGAAATCGGCGCGTCCGTGGGCCTGAGCGCGCCCTCGGTGATGGAGCGGGTGCGAAAGCTCGAAAGTGCCGGAATCATAAAGGGTTACCACGCCCTTCTCGACGCTCGCAAAGTCGGCCTCGACATTTCGGCGTTCATCGGCGTATCGATCAGCGATCCCACGCTTCTCTCCGCTTTCGAGGAGTGGGCGGACTCGATCCCACAGGTGATGGAATGCCACCACGTAACCGGTGGCCACACCCTCCTTCTCAAGGTAAAGACGCGGAACACCGAGGCCCTGGAGCGGCTCATCAGCCGCGTCCGGTCCCTGGATGGCGTCGCCAGCACCGAAACGATGGTGGTGCTCTCGACCCATACGGAGAGGGCGGAGGTCGCCCTGCCTCCTGGCGAGCCCGCGTCTGAGCCGCGGCGTCGCAAACGTCCCCGCCGCTCGGCGGATAGTTCCGAATCCCCCCAAAGCACTTAACTCTTCTTCGAAGGGACCGGTCCCCTTTTCCCCTTGGTCAAACCCAACCCCGAGAACGCAGTGAACATGCAGCACGGACTTCCTGAAAAACATGGTCTCTACGACCCCGCGAACGAGAAGGACGCCTGTGGCGTCGGCTTCGTTGCCCAGATCAAGGGCGTGGCCTCCCACCAGATCGTCAAGGACGCAAATCGCATCCTTTGCAACATGGACCATCGTGGCGCGCGCGGTTCGGAAACCAACACCGGCGATGGCGCCGGGATGCTCACGGCTTTGCCCGACAAGCTTCTGCGCCGTTGCGCCAAGGATGACCTCGGCATCGAGCTCCCCGAGCGCGGCAAGTACGGCGCTGGCAACATCTTCCTTCCGACCGATGAAAAGGAGCGCGCCTATTGCAAGGCGGCGTTCGAACGCGCGATCGAAGCGCAGGGACAGAACTTTCTCGGCTGGCGAGACGTGCCGATCGATCCGGACGGCGCGAACCTCGGGCCGACCGCGGTCGACAGCATGCCCCACATCGAGCAGCTCCTCGTTGGTGCCGCGGAAGGCCTCGCCCCGGACGCTTTCGAACGGCAGCTCTACATCATCCGCAAGAGCGCAGCGAGTCCGCTTCGGCGCGACGAGAGTCTGAAGCAACGCGGCATGCTCTACGCGTGTTCGCTCTCGAGCAAGACGATTATCTACAAGGGCATGCTGGCCTGCGAGCAGGTTCTTCCCTTCTACAGCGACCTCACCGACCCGGACTTCGAATCTCACCTGGCGATGGTCCACTCGCGCTTCGCGACCAATACTTTCCCGACCTGGGAGCGTGCGCAGCCGCTTCGCTGCCTGAGCCACAATGGCGAGATCAACACGCTCCGGGGCAACAAGAACGCGATGCATTCGCGGCAGGGCGTCGTGGAGAGCGAGCTCTTCGGGGACGACCTTCGAAAGCTCTTCCCCGTGGCGGAGGAGGGTCTTTCGGACTCGGGCACCCTCGATAACGTTCTGGAGTTCCTCTACATGACCGGTCGCTCGATGCCCGAGGCCGCCATGATGATGATCCCGGAGGCCTGGCAGAAGCACCAGAGCATGCCCCAGGCGAAGAAGGACTTCTACGAGTACCACTCCTGCCTGATGGAGCCCTGGGACGGCCCGGCCTCG